>CAZHIK010000703.1:4130-5287 GCA_964532635.1 uncultured Enterobacterales bacterium | reverse complement strand
CAGGGGAGGGGACCCCCTCGAACCACCTGACCGGTCGCAGGCATGTGTAGAGATCGAGCTTCTGGCGGATGGCCACGTTCAGGGAGCGGAAGCCGCCGCCCACGGGGGTGGTCAGGGGACCCTTGATGGCGATCTTGTAGGCGCGGATGGCGTCGAGGGTCTCCTCGGGCAGCCAGACGGGCTCGCCGTAGACCTCGTTGGCCTTCTCACCGGCGTAGACCTCCATCCAGGCGATGCGTCGCGCGCCGCCGTAGGCCTTGGAGACGGCGGCGTCCAGCACCTCGAGCATGGCCCGGGTGATGTCGGGGCCGATCCCGTCCCCCTCGATGAAGGGGATGACCGGGTGGTCGGGGACCGCGAGGCTCCCGTCGGGCTTCACCATGACCGGCTGGCCGTGGTCGGGGACGCGGATGCGCTGGTAGGGGCTGCAGGAGGTGGGGCTCATGGATTCCTCGAGGCGAGGGATGGAAGGGAGGGGTGGGGGAGCCGTCGGCCCCCGGGATCGTTCCGTCAGCTGCCGCCCTGCGAGAAGCGGCCATGGCCGCAGCGGTGCTTCCTGCCGGAGCAGCCGGTCTCACCCGGGATGTGGCCGCGCTCGGTGCGAGGCACGAAGCAGCGCTGGGGGGGGCCGACGTAGAGCTGGCGTGGCCGGCCGATGACCCGCTCGGGATCCGTGATCATCTCCTTCCACTGGGCGATCCAGCCGATGGTGCGGGCCATGGCGAACATCACGGTGAACATGCTCTTGGGGATGCCGAGGGCCCGGTAGATGAGGCCCGAGTAGAAGTCGACGTTGGGGTAGAGCTTGCGCTCGACGAAGTAGGGATCGCTCATGGCGATGCGCTCGAGCTCCAGGGCGGTCGCGAACATGGGGCCGAGCTTGCCGTGCTTGGCGAGCAGATCGTGGGCCTCGCCGCGGATGATGCGCGCCCGGGGATCGTAGTTGCGGTAGACCCGATGGCCGAAGCCCATCAGGCGGAAGGGATCGCTCTTGTCCTTGGCCCGCTCGATGTAGCGCTGGATGTTCTTCGGGTGCCCGATCCGTTCGAGCATCTCGATGACCGCTTCGTTGGCTCCGCCATGGGCGGGGCCCCACAGGGCGCCGATGCCGGCGGAGACCGCGGCGAACGGGTTGGCGAGGCTCGATCCTGCCAGCC
>CAZHIK010000703.1:0-4120 GCA_964532635.1 uncultured Enterobacterales bacterium | reverse complement strand
CCGTGCTGGTGGAGGCGTTCTGCTCGTGGTCGGCGTGCAGGATGAGCAGCTTGTCCAGGATGCGCGCGTGGTCCGGGTCCACCTCGTACTTGTAGGTGGGGTAGGCGAACATCATGTGCAGGAAGTTCTCGGAGTAGCAGAACTTGTTGCGCGGGTAGATCATGGGCTCGCCGCGGGAGTAGCGGAAGGCCGACGCGGCGATGGTGGGCATCTTGGCGATCAGCCGGTGAGCCGAGATCTCCTGGTGGCGAGGATCGTGGATGTCCAGCGAGTCGTGGAAGAACGAGCCCAGGGCACCGACGACACCCACCAGGATGGCCATGGGGTGGGCGTCGTAGCGGAAGCCCCGCATGAAGTCCTTGAGACCCTCGTTCACCATGGTGTGCATGGTGATCATCTGGCGGAACTCGTCGAACTGGGCCGCTGTGGGCAGCTCGCCGTTCAGCAGCAGGTAGGCGACCTCGAGGTAGCAGCTGCGCTCGGTGAGATCCTCGATGTCGTAGCCGCGGTACAGCAGGGTGCCCTGGTCGCCGTCGATGTAGGTGATCCGACTGGAGCAGCTGGCGGTGGACTTGAAGCCTGGATCGTAGGCGAACATTCCCAGCTCTCGGTGCAGGCTGCGAACGTCCACCACGGGTGTGCCCTGGTCGCCGCGGAGGATGGGCAGCTCTACGCTCCGTCCGCTGGTGTTGTCGGTGACGGTGACGGTCTCGCGCTGAACCTTGTCGCTCATGGATGCTCCTGGCTCCGTGGGGCCTGCACCGGGGAGTCGCTGGCGTGGCCTGCCGTTTCATGCGTCGCTGCGAAGATCCTGCACACTCGGCAATCCCCGGCCTGTCTCCTGCGATACAGTTCCCGCGCTTCTCGGCCGGTACGGACTCTTCGGGAATCCGCAGCTTGTAGGCCACCCCACGCTCGCGGCGGTCGGCCCGTGGCGACATGCTCGATCACGCATAGCTTCAGGCTGTGGCCAACCGAGGAGGAGCCATGAGCATCGGTCACCCGCCCGCGCAAGCCGCGGCCCTCGACCCGGCGTGGATCGACGAGCTGTACGAGGACTGGCGCGCAGACCCGGGCTCGCTGTCCCCCAGCTGGCAGGCCTTCTTCCAGGGCTTCGACCTCGCCATGTGCGATCGGGCGTGCGTCTCCGGGGAGCGCGCCCAGGCGCAGTCTCGCGTGGTCGGCATGATCGACGCCTTCCGCCGCAGCGGCCACGCCAGCGCCTGGCTCGATCCCCTCCAGGACCGACCCCCTCTCCACGAGTCGCTGCGCCTCGACAGCCACGGCTTCGGCGAGGGCGATCTGGACCGGGTGTTCGATCGCGGTGACTTCGGCTTGTCCGGCCAGGCCACCCTCCGCGAGATCCACAGCGCCCTGAAGCGCACCTGGTGCGGCTCACTGGGGGTCGAGTACATGCACATCCAGCAGCGGGAGATCCGCGGCTGGCTGCAGGCCTGGCTCGAGGGCGCCCAGGGGCGACCGGAGCTGTCGGAGCACCACAAGCGGGACATCCTCGAGCGGCTCATCGACGCCGAGGTCTTCGAGACCTTCCTGCACACTCGCTACCGGGGGCAGAAGCGCTTCAGCCTCGAGGGCGCCGAGGCCGCCATCCCCGCCCTGCACGCCCTGGTGGAGCTGGCGCCGGAGCTGGAGGTCGAGGAGATCGTGCTGGGCATGGCCCACCGGGGCCGGCTCAACGTGCTGGCCAACATCATGGACAAGTCCTACGCCGAGATCTTCGCCGAGTTCGAGGGCAGCTTCGTGCCGGGCCAGGTCTACGGCAACGGCGACGTGCGCTACCACAAGGGCTTCTCGTCGGACCACTTCGACCGCAACGGCGAAGTGGTCCACATCAGCCTGGCGGCCAACCCCAGCCACCTCGAGGCGGTGGACCCCGTGGTCCAGGGCAAGGCCCGGGCCAAGCAGCGCCAGCGGGGCGACACCGTGCTCCGGCGCAAGGCCGTCCCGGTGCTGGTTCACGGCGACGCGGCGTTCTCGGGCCAGGGCATCGTGGCCGAGACCCTCAACCTCTCCCAGCTGGACGGCTACCGCACCGGCGGCACCGTCCACCTGGTCATCAACAACGGCATCGGCTTCACCGCCACCCCCGAGGAGTCACGCTCCAGCCGCTACTGCACCGACGTGGCCAAGATGGTGGAGGCCCCCATCTTCCACGTCAACGGCGACGATCCCGAGGCCGTGGTCTTCGCAGTGGAGCTGGCCCTGCGCTTCCGCCAGCGCTTTGGCCGCGACGTGGTTGTGGACATGATCTGCTACCGCCGCCACGGCCACAACGAGGGCGACGAGCCGGCCTACACCCAGCCTCTGCTGTACGACCGTATCCGCAACCACCTGCCCGTGCGCCACCGCTACACCGCGCAGCTGGTGGCCGAGGGCCTGCTGGACACCGCCGAGGAGGAGGGCATGGCCCAGCGCCTCGAGCGGCGCCTGGCCATCATCCACGACGAGGTGCGCAAGGGGCCCCACGAAGAGGAGGAGCAGGCCTACCAGGGACGCTGGCGGGGCATGGAGCCGCCCTGGCCCGACGAGCGCACCAAGAGCGGCGTCGACCTCGCGGTCCTGCAGGCCGTGGGCCGGGCCCTGACCACCGTGCCCGGGGGGCTCGAGATCAACCGCAAGGTGCGCCGCCAGCTGGCCCGCCGGGCCGAGAACATCGACAATGGCGGCCCCATCGACTGGGCCACCGCCGAGAGCCTGGCCTGGGGAGCCCTGCTCACCGAGGGCTTCCAGGTGCGCCTGAGCGGCCAGGACTCCGTGCGCGGCACCTTCTCCCAGCGCCACGCCGAGTGGGTCGACGTGCGCACCGGCGAGCGCTACCGCCCACTGAACCACATTCGACTCGACGACGCCGAAGGCGGCCTTCGCCCCCCCTTGGGCCACTATTGCTGCTACAACTCGGCGGTCTCCGAGGCCTCGGTGCTGGGCTTCGACTTCGGCTACTCCCTCGCCGAGCCGGACATGCTCATCCTCTGGGAGGCCCAGTTCGGTGACTTCGCCAACGGCGCCCAGACCATCATCGACCAGTGCGTCACCGGCAGCTTCTCCAAGTGGTCCCGCTCGAGCGGTCTGGTGATGCTGCTGCCCCACGGCTACGAGGGCCAGGGGCCGGAGCACTCCAACGCCTACCTGGAGCGCTACCTGGCTGCATGCGCCGAGATCAACATCCAGGTGGCCCAGCCCAGCACCCCGGCGCAGTACTTCCACGTGCTTCGACGCCAGATGCTGCGCCCGTTCCGCATCCCCCTGGTGCTGATGACCCCCAAGGGCCTGCTGCGCCACTCCGCCTGCGTCAGCGAGCTCGATGAGCTCACGGAAGGCAACTTCGAGGAGGTCCTGGACGATCCTGCCGCGCCCACCGATCCCCAGCGGGTGGTGCTCGTGAGCGGTCGGCTGTACTACGACCTGCTCGAGCGCCGCGCCGCGGAAGGCCTCGAGGACCGGGTCGCCCTGGTGCGGGTCGAGCAGCTCTACCCCACCCCTGCGCGGCAGCTGCAGGCCGTGCTGCCGAGGTACGGAGACGCCACCTGGGTCTGGGCCCAGGAAGAGCCCCGCAACCGCGGCGGCTGGGCGTTCATGCACCTGCTGATGCACGAACTCTTCCCCGGGCGGGAGCTGGCCTACGCTGGCCGACGGCCCTCCGCCTCACCGGCCACGGGTTCGTCCCAGGAGCACGCCCGGGAGCAGGACGCGGTCCTGCGCGACGCCCTCGGCCTGAACGATGACACATCCGCTGACACATCCGACGCTTCCGAGGAGAGGTGAGACATGCTGCAGGAGCTGAAGGTCCCCGAGGTGGGAGAGTCCATCACCGAGGGCTACCTGAGCCGCTGGCTGGTGCCCGAGGGCAGCTGGGTCCGGCCCGAGACCGAGATCTACGAGCTCGAGACCGACAAGGTCACCATGCCCGTACCCGCAGGCTACGCCGGTGAGCTTCACATCCTGGTGGCCGCAGAGCAGGACGTCGCGGTGGGCCAGGTGGTGGGTACCCTCGACACGGCCGCCCAACCCCAGGACGCCCCCGCCCCCGAGCGTGCCCAGCAGCAGGCTGCCCGGCGGGCGGCCGCCGTTGACGGAATCAGCCGAAGAGCCTATTGGATTC
>CAZHIK010000702.1:0-5291 GCA_964532635.1 uncultured Enterobacterales bacterium | reverse complement strand
TCCAGAAGAGGGCCTTCGATCAGCTCTACGAAGAGCTCACCCAATACAAGGAGAACTTCGTCTTCGAGGCGGAAAAGCCGTTGCTGCTCGACCTGCTGCTGTTCTACGACAGCCTGTCGTGGTTCCAGGCCAGCCTGGTCCAGCAAGACGCATCCCCCGAGGTCATCGCCGACAGCTTCCAGTACCTGGTCGATGAGTTCCTGGAGCTGCTCTACCGCCGCGACATCGTGCCGGTGGAGCGCAAGGACTTCTTCGATCGCCAGCTGCACCGGGCCGTCCAGGTCGTCCCCACCGACGACGCCAAGCGCGACGAGGCCGTGGAGCAGGTGCTCAAGCGGGGCTTCATGCGCGCCGATCGCGTCCTGCGCCCCGAAGAAGTGGTGATCGCCCGCACCGGGGCCAAGGCCCCCACCTCGAAGTCGTGAGGCCGCAATGAGTGATCCCGACATCGTTCTCGGTATCGACCTCGGCACCACGTACTCGGCCATGGCCTACGTGGACCGCTACGGCAAGCCCCAGATCATCGTCAGCGCCGACGGCGAGACCACCGTGCCTTCCGTCGTCTACTTCTACGACAACGACGCGTTCGTCGTAGGTGACGAGGCCATCAAGATGGTGGTGGCCGACCCCTCCAACGTCGCCCGCTTCGTCAAGCGCTCCATGGGTGAGGAAGACTTCAGCCTGGAGTACTTCGGGCAGGGCTACACCCCCCAGGAGCTGTCCGCCATCGTGCTGCGACGGCTCAAGAACGACGCCGAAGAGTTCTTCGGACGCCCGGTCACCGACGCCGTGGTCACCGTTCCGGCCTACTTCAACGCGGCCCAGCGCGCCGCCACCGCCGAAGCCGGCGCCGTGGCCGGACTGAACGTGCTGTCCATCATCAACGAGCCCACCGCCGCGGCCATCGCCTACGGCCTGGACCGCATGGGCACCACCCACAACTTCATGGTCTTCGACCTGGGCGGCGGTACCTTCGACGTCACCATCATGCGCATCGAGGGCAACACCCTCCGCGCGGTGGCCACCGACGGCAACGCCGAGCTTGGCGGCAAGGACTGGGACGACCGCCTCGTCTCCCACGTCGCCGAGCAGTTCGTCTCCCGCTTCGGCGTCGACCCCCGCGACGATCCCCAGCCCTACCAGGAGCTGTACGAGCGCTGCCTGGCAGCCAAGCTCGCCCTCACCACCCAACCCCGGGCGGTGATCCCGGTGAACTACCGCGGCCGTCGCATGGCGGTGCCCATCACCTCACCCGAGTTCAACGAGATGTGCCGCGACCTGGTGGAGCAGTGCACCGACACCTGCGAGATCGTGCTCGACAAAGCGGGGATGCGCTGGCCCGATCTCGACGACGTCGTCCTGGTTGGGGGCGCCACCCGGATGCCCATGATCCAGGACGAGCTGTCCCGGCGCTCCGGCATCCGCCCCAACGTCGAGCTCAACCCCGACGAGTGCGTGGCCATGGGCGCAGCCCTGGCGGGCATCTACCGCCACCGCCGCGATCACCCTGCCATCGAGGGCACGGACCGGCGCCTCGGCATCGAGGAGCCCATCGCCCCGGATCCCAAGCGCGCAGAGGATGGCCGCGGCTTGGACCACGAGGGCCCCAGCCTCGTGGACGCACAGGTCGTCGGGCAAGCCTCCCCCGGCGCACCCCGCCCTCCGGAGAGCCCGCTGCCGGGGCTGACCATCACCGACATCGCCACACATCCGCTGGGCATCATCGTGCTGGACGCGAACCTCCGCGAGCGGATCGTGGAGCTGATCCCCGAAGCCAGCGCCCTCCCCACCGAGAAGCGCGGGCGCTTCGCGTATGCATACGACAACATGACCGCGGTGCGCGTACAGATCACCGAAGGCCACGGTACCACCCGCGACGAGGTGATGGTGATCGGCGACGTCATCCTGGACCGTCTCCCCCCACGTCCCCGCGGCACCCCCATCGACGTCATCTACCGCTACAACACCGATCAGATCCTCGAGGTCGACATCATCGACGTCGAGACCGGAGCCCAGCGATCGGCCACCATCTCCATCAAGGGCTCACTGTCGCAGGCCCACATCGAAGACGCTCGTGCCGCCATCGAGCGCGCTCGAATTCGCTGATCGCCTGTTCGCTTCCTCACTCGAATCCCCTTCCCAAGACCATCACCGTTGACTGCCCCTCGTTCCGAGCATAGCTCTTCCAACAACCACCGCGAGTAGTTCATGGACGCGCGGGACCTCCAGCAGATCGACGCCTTCCTCACCGACCTGGGCCAGGCCTCGCTGCTCGAGTACTACGGGATCACCGCCGACGCACCGCAGGCGGATGTCAAGGCGCGCATCAAGGCCAAGCGCTCCTGGGCTCAGGCCCAGCAGGCCAATCCCAAGTTCCGCTATCAGGCACTGTGGCTGATCAAGAACAACAGCCTCGTGCAGCGCGTGCTGCTCGAAGAGATGAAGGCCTACGTCGAAGCGGTGGCCGCGCGGGAGCGCGATCGCAAGCTCCAGATGCTCGACCTGTTCGTCCAAGGCAGCCTGGTGAGCGGGCGGCTCAGCTCCGAGTCCGAGGCCGCTATCCGCCGCCAGGCGGCCGAGATGGGCCTGACCGAAGCGGAGACCACCCGCTACCTCGAGGACAAGGTCGGTCAAGACGATCAGGAGTCGCTGTTCGAGGCCGACGGAGCCGAGCCCGCCAAGCCCGATGACAACTTCATCGACTACTACGAGCTGCTACGGATCTCCCCCCAGGCCACCGCCGAAGAGGTCGAGGAAGCCTACCGTGAGCGCTATCGCTGGGCCCGCACGCTCAAGGACCTCCAGCGCGCCAACGACATCTACAAGCAGCTCGAGCAAGCCTGGCGCATCCTCTCGGACACCACCCGCCGCCGGGACTTCGACGATCAACGCCGGGCGCGCAAGAGCGCCGAGACCGAGCACAAGCCGTCGGCCAGCTCGGGGCCCTCACCCAGCATCGGCTTCGCTGACCCCGAACCATCGGAGCCTCCGTCCGAGCTCGAGCCACCGTCCGAGATCCGACTCGGGCGGCCGCAGTGGGCCCAAGATCGACCGGAGCGCGGCTCGCCCAAGCCTGATCCCCTCACCCTCGCGCCCCGCCCCGAGCCCGAGCCTTCCTCCCGGCCCAAGCTGCCCACCACCCCCATCGAGCCCCCGGCACCCACACCCACACCGCCCCCGGACTTCAGGAGCCGCACCTTCCAGCCCGGCACCCCCGAGGCGCCGGCCAAGCCGCGCCACACGCCGCGGCTGTCGGTCCAGGGCCCCGATCAGATCAGCCTGGGACTGCTCTTCAAGCCCGTGGTTCGCACCATCACGGTGCGCAACGCCGGCAAGGGGCGCTTGAGGGGCAACGTCGCCAGCTCGCAGCCCTGGCTCCAGGTCTCCCCCCGCACCCTGCACCTCCGAGACGCAGCCCAGGTCATCGAGCTTCGCGCCTTCCCCGGGCGCCTCCCGGGTCACAGCGGTCGCGCGCGGGTCACCATCTCCACCACCCACGGCGAGCGCTGGGCCACCAACGTCGATGCCTACAAGCGCCGCGTGGGCCGGATCGCCGCCGGGGTCATCACCATCGCGGTGCTGTTGTTGTTGGTGCTGGATCGCCAAGGCATCGTGCCCATCGGAATCTTCCCGCCTCCCGGGCCGGAACAGTACCGCACCGTGCTGCAGCTCGAGGTCGTCCCCCCCGACGCCAGCATCCTCCTCGACGGACGCATGGCCGGCAAGGGCCCCGCGAAGCTCCTCATGGATCCAGTCCAGCCGGGCCAACCCCTCGTGCTGACCGTGCAGCATCCCGATCGGGAGCCCTACGTGGAGCGCATGGTGTTCGTGGACCATCAGCGCATCCGACGCGCGGTCACCCTGGCCAGCAAGGGTCAAGGCCCGAGCCACGCTGTCGATCAGGACACCCAGCGCAAGATCCAGAGCAGCCACGAGGATGCGCCCAAGGCCCCCGAGCCCACACCGCCCCCCCCGGATCCGGAGACGAGTCCCGAGTCCGCTCTGGGTGCGGCCGCCCCGCAGGATACCCCCCAGTCGGAGCCCGCCCAGCCCGCCTCTGCTGCGGCCACATCTCCGTCACCATGAAGAACCCGGGCTCCCCCTCACTCCGAGAGCTCCTGGACCACGCCGAACTGGCGCTCCAGAGCGGCGATCCCGAGGTCGCCCTGGACACCTGCCAACAGGCACTCCAGCAGGATCCACGCTGCGACGACGCCATGTTCCTCATGGGCGAAGCCTTCCGGGAGCTCGGGAGCGCAGAGCAAGCCATCGAGGCCTACCGACGCTGCGTGCTCACCGCTCCCAAGCGCGGCGATGCCTGGGCTGCCCTGGGCACCATGCACCTGTTCCTGCTCCAGCTCCAGGAAGCCCGCCGCACCATCAACCGGGCCATCCGCGAAGATCCGGGCAATCCCGACGCGTGGTACGCCCGGGGCTTGCTGCGGGAGCGCCGTGAAGACTGGGAGGGCGCAGATCGCGACCTGGCCCGCGCCGCCCGCCTCGATCCCACCACCTACCCCTTCCCGGTACCCCTGAGCGACGAGGATCTCGACGCCGCGGTGGAGGCCGTGGTCGAGTCCCTCCACCCCACCCTGCAGGAGTACCTGGCCAACGTGGCCATCCTGGTCGAAGAGGTGCCGGGCGAGGAGATCCTGAGGCACTACGATCCGCCGCTCTCCCCGGGAGAGCTGCTGGGGTACTTCAGCGGCCACTCCCTGCTGGAGCGCTCGGTGGAGGACCCATGGTCCCACCTCCCTGCAGCGATCCTGCTCTTCCGGCGCCCACTGCAGCGCTACGCCCAGACCCGTGAGCAGCTGCTGCGCGAGCTGCGCACCACCATCTACCACGAGGTGGGCCACTTCCTGGGCCTCGAAGAAGAGGATCTCGAGGAGCGGGGGCTCGAATAGAAAGAGCCGGCACATGGCCGGCTCTTCGAAGATGGTGGAGCAGAAGGGACTCGAACCCTCGACCCCAGCGTTGCGAACGCTGTGCTCTCCCGACTGAGCTACTGCCCCAGGGGCAGCGCCAGATAACCGTGGCCCACAGGGCCGTCAACGCTACTCGGTACCCAGCGGGGGCCAGGGCTCCACGCGGTACCAGATCCAGCCGTACTCGTCTTCACGGGCCAGCTCCTCGAGGGCGAGCGGCCCGAACCGCTGGCTGCCCCCGGCGGCCAACCATGGCGCCACCACGGGAGCCTGGGTCCACTCCTCCCGGAACCAGAGCGCGTAGCCGATGCCCTGCTCCTGCATCCAGAGCCCCAGCTCCTCGCGGCTGTCGGCCACCGGGAT
>CAZHIK010000701.1:0-5291 GCA_964532635.1 uncultured Enterobacterales bacterium | reverse complement strand
GGCGCTGCCGCGACCCGACGTAGGGGCGCACTTCATGTGCGCCCGCGCCGGCCGGATACCTGCCGGCCTGACGGGAGGACATGAGGTCCTCCCCCACGTCTGGCCTGCACTGCAACAAGGGTCGGTGTGAACTTCCGCACTTCGCAACAGGGTCGGCCCCAAGTTCCGTTTTTTGGCTCGCGCGCCGGTGTTGGCGTCCGAGAACCCACCTTTCATCGTAAGGCAGGCCCCAAACGCACGGTCCGGAAGACCAGGATCGGAAGTTCACCTGGACCCTGTCGCTGAAGTCGGAAGTCCAGGTCGATCCTTGTTGCCCGTGGCCCCTCAACCACCCAGCAGCCTCAAGAGATCCCCCACCACCACCACCGCGAACAACAAAGCGATCACCGCGATGCCGATCCGGTTCTCCACCTTGCGCGGCATACCCTTGCCCAGCCTGCGGCGGGCCAGCTGGTTGAGCGCCGCGGTGGTGTCGCTCCAGGGCACGGGCAGCAGGTTGTAGAGCACCAGCGGCAGGTTCATGGCGAGCACGATCATGCCGACGAGCCGGAGCAGTCGGGACCCAGGCCGCTCACTGGAGGCGGCGGTCTGGGTGTAGCGCACGATCTCGACGGGCCCGCCGAGGCTCTGCTTCGGGGCGGCGCGGCCCACCAGCAGCTCCCCGTACTTCTGGGTGGTGAAGGCCACCAGCGCGAGGCTGTCCTCCACGCCTCGCACCAGCGCCTGCATCGGCTCGTGCCGCAGCACGACCTTCGGTCCCTGCACGGTGGACAGCTCGGGGCGCTCCACGCCGATCAAGTGTCGGCCGTCGAACGACGGCTCGGGCTGCAGGCTCACGGTGAACCGCTCCGAACCACGCTGGACACCGAGCTCGAGCGGAGCGCCGGTCACCGCAGCCCGGAGCTGGTCGAAGCTGGACAGTGGCACGCCCCCCACGGAGCGCATCACGTCCCCGGCCCGCAGGCCTGCCCGGTCCCCGGGAGAGCCCGGAGACACCCTGGCGATCTGCAGCTCGAGGGGCGCGAGGCCCAGCGCCTCGGGCGAGTTGGCGGGCTCGATGTCGATCTGGTCGCCGCTTTCCAGCTCCAGGCTGTGGGCCGTCCCGTCGCAGAGCAGCTCTTCGAGCTGGTCCCAGTGCTGCACTGGCTGACCGTCCACCGCCGCCACGCGATCTCCAGCCTGCATTCCGGAGCGCGCTGCGCTGCCCTGGGGATCGAGCAGGGTCACCGCGGGAGCCTGCCGCCAGTAGAGCACGCCTGCCGCCTGGAGGTGGGCCACGGGATGCGGAAGCTCCACCTGCACCAGCCGGCCGCCCTGCTCGAGCGTGAGGGTGGCGGGCTGGGCACGCCCGAGCTCGGCGTTCGTCTCCTGCCAGGTGAGCACCTCGATCCCGTTCACGGCTACGATCCGGTCGTCGGGCAACATGCCCGCCTCGTCTGCCGCGCTGCCGGCCACCACGCTGCTGACCAACGGTGCCGTCTCCTCCTCGCCCAGCATGGCCGCGGCGGTCATCAGCAGGACGGGCACGGTCACCATCAGCACCAGGTTCACGGCCGGCCCCGCTGCCAGGTACGCCATCAACCGCCCCACCGGCAGCTCATCCAGCTGTTCGTGCTCCGCATGGCAGTAGGCCCCCGGCAGCAGCGAGGCGGCCCAGCCTCCGCCGCGGCTGCGCCACAGCGCCGGTCCTGTGCCCAGGCTGCGCACCACAGGAATACCCAGCAGCCGCGCCGCGACAGCGTGGCCCGCCGCGTGCAGCATCCCGATGAGGGTGTTCGGCCCTTGCCCCACCCACAGCAGCAGGGCCAGGGGCAGCCCCACCAGACGCCATCCCGCCGGCCGCTTCGTCATCACCTCTCCAGGTTTTGCGTCGATCCCCCATCCCCTATCAACGCACCAGTCGCGCCTCCATCCGTCGGCTCAGCAGCACCACCGGGACCGCCAGGGCCGCGATCACCGCCACGGCCACCAGCAGCTGGGGCCAGACCTCGGCGAGGCCGTCACCCCGCATGCCGATCCGGTACAGCGGGTCGATGACGTACCAGGTGGGGAAGATCTTGGCCGGCCACTGGGGCCAGCTGGGGAAGAAGTAGAAGATCAGAGGCGCCAGCAGCACCATGTTCATGGTCTGGGCCATGTTGTACAGGGTCTTGCCGTCGCGGGCGGTGCAGCCGTACAGCAGGCCGACCTCGCAGTGCATCAGCACGGCCACCGCCAGGGCCAGCCCGAAGGCCGGGGCCCGGGGGGGCACCACCCCCATCAGCAGCAAGGAGACCACGCACAGGGTCATGGCCATGCCGAAGCCCAGCGCGGCCTTGGCCGCCAAGACCTCCACCAGCCGGGTGGGGGTGACCAGCAGGGCCTGCAGGGTGCGGCTCTCCCGCTCCTGCACCAGCAGCATGCCGGGCACCAGGGTGGAGCAGACCAGCAGCGGCCACAGCAGGATACCCAGCACCACCAGATCTTCGATGGGCAGGGACGAACCTCCGCTCAGCACGGTGGTGCGGACGCTGATGGGGGCGGGCCGATCCTCGATCTGCCGGATGAGCTCGAGGCTGCTCACGGCCAGGATGATGCGCTGGGTGACCCGGCTCTCGCCCGCCATGACGAAGTCGAAGTCCGGACGCTCGCCGGCCTCGACCGCCGCGTCGAAGCCGGCGGGGAGCACCAGGCCGGCGTCGAGATCCCAGGCCTCCACCTGCCGGCGCAGCTCGCTGTCGTCGTCGAACAGCTCGAGCTCGATGCCCTCGAGCTGCTGGGCGGCCACCGTCAGCTGGGACTGTCCGAGATCCGCGATGCCCAGGCGGGGCTGGGGGTCGAACAGGACCATCAGCACCACCTTGGTGACCAGGGCGATGACCACGGGCATGATCAGGGCGTAGAGGAAGGTGGGGGAGCGAGGCCCGCGGCCGAGGTCCCGGGCCAGCAGCCACAGGGTGCGGCGGGGGCTCACAGGGCCTCCACACGTCGCCGGAGCAGCAACGTAGCGCCCAGCAGCAGCACCGCGGTCCAGGCCAGGCAGCTGCCCATGGGCAGCAGCATGTCGGCGGGGCTGCGGCCGTAGCCCATGATGCCCACCATGGCCTCGGTGAAGCCCCAGGAGGGCATGAGCTTGATCCACAGGGATGTGGAGCCGGGGAAGAGCACGGCGAAGGTGGGTGCGGTCATGGGCACGATGAGGGCGACGGCCAGGAACATGGTGCTCATGAAGTCCCGGCCCGCGGTGCCCGCGATCATGCCCAGGGCCGCCATCATCAGCGAGCCCGCCACCATCAGCATCAGGATCACTGCGGGGTGATCCCCCAGGCTGGCGGTGGCCACCAGGAAGAGCACGGCCTGACCGACCCCCAGCAGGGTGCCGGTGATGCCCTTGGCCGCCAGCACGTCGCCGCTGCGGGCAGGGGTGACGAGCAGGGCGGTGACCGTGCGGTGCTCGATCTCCACCGCCACCAGGCCCGCGATGGCGATGCAGCCCAGCATCAGGATCAGGACCGCCATCATGGGCCGCAGCTTGTCCCGCATCGAGACCTGCGCGCCGGCGCGGTCCTCGCCCAGCACCATGCTCGCCTCGTCGGGAAAGGTGACGGGCAGGGCGTGATCGAGGGGACGCCCGGCCAGCATGGCCTCGAGGGCGAAACCCAGCTCCACCACCTCGCCCGTGAACGCTGCGCGCAGGGGGGCGGGGACAGCCTGGGTGACCAAGAGCTCGACCTCGGGGCGCTCACCGGCTCGAATGGCGCCCGCTGGGTCCTCGGGGAAGCTCATCCCCAGCAACACCAGGTCCTCGGCTTCGGTGGGTTCTTCGAGCTCCCCCTGGATGGCGGCGACCAGGCGCGCCCGGTCGTCGAAGGCGACGAAGACGATGCCGTCGTCGTCGCCCTCCTGCTCCTCGAGCTGGACCATCAGCTGCACCGCGTCGGGGGGGTGGATGCCCACGTGCACCTTGTCGTCAACGCTGGCTGGCGCCAGCCAGAACGCGGCGATGGCGAAGGCCAGGCTGAAGGGCGTGAGGATCACCCACAGCCGATCACGGGCGAAGGAGCGCAGGTCCTTGGCCACGATGGTCCAGACGATGGCTGCGCGCCCGCTCATCCCTCGAGCCCCCGGCCGGTCATCTTCACGAAGATGTCCTCGAGGCTCGCTTCTTCGGTGTGGATGCCCACCAGGCCGGGAGCGGCTGCGGCCTGGGCGATGCGATCGCCCGCGTCGGCGTCGGCCAGCTCGATGTGTTCCTCGCAGACCTCCTGGCCCTCGCGGCGGCGCACGCGCACCGTGCGGCGGCCGTGCTCGAGCTTCAGGTTCTCGGGGGTGTCGAGGGCGTACAGCTCGCCTTCGTTGATGAAGGCCACGCGGTCGCTCAGCTCGTCGGCCTCGGCCATGTCGTGGGTGGTGAGCAACACCGCAGCGCCCCGGGCGGCCTCGTCACGGATGATGGCGCGCACCGCCTGGCTGGAGACGGGGTCCAGCCCGTCGGTGGGCTCGTCCAGGAACAGCACATCGGGCCTGTTCACCAGGGCTCGGGCCATCATCAGCCGCTGGCGCATGCCCTTGGAGTAGGTCTCCACCCGATCGTCGCCCCGGTCGGCCAAGCCCACCCGCTGCAGCAGCGCCCCGGTGTCCAGCTGACCGATGCCGAACAGGCGGGCGTGGAAACGCAGGTTCTCGGCGGCGGTCATGTCGGCGTAGAGGTTCTTCTCCTCGAAGCAGACCCCGATGCGGGCCTGGACCGCGCTGCGCTGGGCGGTGACGTCCATGCCCAGCACCCGAGCCTGGCCCGAGCGGGGGGGCAGCAGGCCGTAGAGCACCTTGAGCGTGGTCGACTTGCCCGCGCCGTTGGGGCCCAGGAAGCCCAGGATCTCTCCTGGAGCGACCGAGAAGGAGATGCCGCGCACCGCCAGCAGATCGCCGTAGGCGACCTCCAGCTCGACCACTTCGATGGCGGTGGTCATGGCGTGTTCCCGGCGGCTTCGAGCTGTTCCTTCAGGAACGCGACCTCCAGGGCGACGGTCTGTTCGAAGCTGTCGCCTGTGTAGAAGTCGAAGTGGGCGGCGTCCAGGGACTCGTAGCGGGCGTCGGGCATCCTCTCTGCGAGCCTGCGGGTGCCCTCGTTCCAGACCAGCTCGTCGCGCTCGGCCACCACGAACAGGGTGGGAGCGCTGACCTGCTTGGCGGCCTTGTCCGGATGGTATTCGTCCATGTCCAACAGGACGCCGGGGGCCACGAGGTTGGGCCAGCGGCCATCCGCCAGGCCCAGCAGCTCCTCGACCTGGGGCCCGAAGCCGGGCATGAAG
>CAZHIK010000700.1:0-5298 GCA_964532635.1 uncultured Enterobacterales bacterium | reverse complement strand
ACCCCATGCGCCTGCCCCTGTGGTCCCACCCCACGGTGCAGCGCATCGGCGACATCTTCCCCATGTTCGAGCTCACCATCGACGGCATCGAAGGCGCCATGCGCCACCTGAGCGGCCAGCGGGTGGAGCCCCCCGAGCCCCCCGAGGGTCCTGTGCGTGGCGGTGGCTTCAGACACCCCAACGCCTGGTAGCCTCGAGGCCCCTCAGGGGGTAAAAAACACTCCACCCCCCTCTCCGCTCGGACCCACCATGGCCATCGACTACGACGCCCTCACCCTCACCGAGCTCATCAAGCTCCAGGACGAGATCGAGCGCGAGACCCGCGCCCGCTACGAAAAGCCGGTCACCCTGGTCTTCACCGACGTAGCTGGCTCCACGGCCTACTTCGAGCGCCACGGCGACGCCGCGGGCCGCGCCCTGCTGCAGCGCCACCTCGACATGCTCGACGACGTCATCGGTCTTCACCAGGGCCGAGTCGTCGACACCGCCGGCGACGGCGCCTTCTGCACCTTCCAGCGCCTGCTGCCCGCGGTCCTGGCCATGAGCGAGCTGCAGTCCACCATCGCGGCCGACAACGGCCGGCGCTCCTCGGAGCACCGCCTGGGCCTGCGCATCGGTATCCACGCCGGCGAGGTTCTCACCGACGGCGTGATCGTCACCGGCGACGCGGTCCACATGGCGGCCCGGGTGTCCAACACCGCCAACGCAGGTGAGATCCACCTCACCCAGTCCACCATGATGCAGCTGCCGCCAGCCTTCCGGGTGCGCTGCAAGCCGCTGCCCGCCGCAAGGCTCAAGGGCTTCTCGGAGAACGTGCCCCTGGCCAGCCTCGAGTGGCGCGACGCCAAGACCTTCCCCACTCAGGCGCTGGTGGTCGAGACCGGCCTGAACGTCGAGCTGCCGTCCCTGGAGGTCATCCGCTTCGGGCGCCTCGAGGAGCACGAGGGCAAGCCCGCCAACGAGGTGGTGCTGTCCCACCCCGATCCCCAGGTGATGCGCCGCATCAGCCGCTGGCACTTCGAGCTGCACCGGCGACCCAACGGCATGTTCTTGCGGGTGGTCTCCCGCGCCAACACCGAGGTCAACGGCAAGGTGGTGGGCCTGGGCGAAGAGGTGCAGGTCAAGCCGGGCGCATCCATCCGCATCGGCTGGGTGCTCACCATCCGGCTGCTCTCCCCCGCGCTGGCGGGCGCCGACGAGACCATCATCGGCTAGGCCTCGGCCGCCCGCAGCGTGGGATCCCTGCGCCACACCAGGTGGTAGACCCAGGCCAGGCCCAGGGCCACCGAAGCGACGCCTCCGCCGATGAAGCTGAGCCAGACCGCCTCGAGGGGGGCGTCGAAGAGGTAGACCAGGGCGTAGGCCACCGGGATGCCCACCACCATGGTCCGCACCGCGGTGATCACCAGCGCAGGCATGCCGTAGCCCAGGCCCTGCAGGATCCGGCCGGAGGTCATGCCCAAGGCCATCAGCGGGTAGGCGAAGACCATGTAGCCCAGGTAGGTGCGCCCCACGTCGATGGCTACGAGGTCATCGGTGAACAGCTGCATCAGGGGCCCCGAGGCCATGAACGCTCCCACGCCGAGCACGATCCCCAGGGTCAGGGCCCAGCGGTAGGTGTACAGGGCGGTGGACCGGACGAGATCGGCCCTGCGGGCCCCAGCGAACATGCCGATGACGGCGATGGAGCCCGACGCGAGCCCCAGGATGGGCATGGAGACGATCATGTCCACCCGGGTGCCCGCGCCGAAGCCCGCCACGGTGAGCTGGCCGAAGTAGGCCAGCAGCTTGTTGCCCAGGATCATGGCCCCCGACATCACCAGCTGCGCGAAGGTGGTGGGCACCCCCACCCGCAGGATGCGCACCAGCACAGACCCGTCCGGCCGCATGTCCGCGAGGCGAAGGCGGGTGGCCGTGCGACGCCTCACCAGTACCCACCAGACGAACACGCCTGTGGCCAGGATCTGGCTGATGGCCGTGGCGGTGGCCGCACCTTGGATACCCATACCCAGTGCGAAGATGAAGACTGGATCGAGGGCCAGGTTGATGGCCGTGGCGATGCCCATGACGATCATGGGGGTCTTGGCGTCCCCCTCGCCGTTGAGCATGGCCCGCAGCACCGACGAGAAGAAGAACAGGGGGATCATGAAGGCGATGATGCGGAAGTAGGCCCAGGCCTGCACCACCGTGTCGCCCTCGGCCCCCGCAGCCTCGATCATGGCTGGCCCCATGAACAGGCCACCGATGGCGAAGAGCACACCCATGACCAGCGCCAGGCTCATGCCGTTGGAGGCCGCCAGATCCGCACCCCGCTCGTCCTTGCGCCCCACCGCCTGGGCGATGGCGGCGGTGATGCCGGTGAACAGGCCCGAGGTGAGCGCGATGGCCACGAAGAAGAAAGGCCCCACGAAGGTGATGGCCGCCAGGGCCTCGGGCCCCACCTGGCCCACGAACGCCGTGTCCACCACGGCGTAGAGGGTGTGGAACAGCATCCCGGCCATCATGGGCAGGGCCAGCACCCACACCGCGCGGCGTGGGTTGTCGATGAACTCCTCGAGGCGGCTCTCGCGGGGCTTTGCCATCGGCCTCCGGTGCCGCGACAGGGCGCCGGGGCAGTCAGGCTATGTGCCCGCCTGTGCATGCGGCGTCAACGCCCAGGCACCAGCCGGTGACGGGGCGCACCCTATGACGGGCTCAGCGCCTGGCCTTGCCGCCCTTGCCACCGCCCCCGCCGGGTCGCGGCGGGCGCTCGCCAGCAGGCTTGGCCTTGCCGCCCTTGCCCTTCTTGCCCTTGGGCTTGGGGGCCGGCGCGTCGACCACCGTGGCGTCGCCGACGGGGTTGTCGTTGCCGTCGCAGGTGTAGTCGGCGGGATCGATGTTGTCGTAGCGGTACAGGTTGGGCTCGCCGCCGTAGCGGCTCTTCCAGATGTCCGGCAGCTCCTGGAAGTGGGCGTAGACCACCTGGCCGCTCTGCACCAGCGGCTGCAGCGCCTTCAGCTGCTGCTCGAGCATGGGCATGTAGGCCGCAGGGTCCTTGAAGTGGTTCTGGTTCATGGCCACCGTGGCGGTGTACATCTTGCCCGCTGGGGCCTTGCCTTCGGCGATGTGGCTCGCGAGCACCTCGATGTAGTCGCTGGCCACCCAGAAGTCGCCCTTCTTGTAGCCACCGGCGCAGTGGTGCAGGTAGCCCGAGCCGATCATGGCGTAGTCGCCGCTGGCCTGGTGGGCGTAGAAGGCGTCGCCCCGGCGTCCGGCGGCGGGCTCCCAGTCGAAGGCGCCGGGGTTCCACATGCCCGAGGTGAAGTCCTCGCCTTCCGGGTCGTGGTCGTGGACCGCGGGGAAGGTGAAGGCGGCCGGGGTCCAGGTTGTCTTCGGGAAGTGATTGCCCTGGTAGCCGCCAGCGAACTGGCCCCACTGGTAGTCGCTGCCCACGATGCAGCCGCCCACGATGCTCAGGGACTCGGCCGGCACCCCGGCGTTGGCGATCAGCTGGTAGATGTCGGCGTAGTTGTAGCTGGTGTCGTAGCGCTCGGTCTGCTTCTCGTGGGCGTGGGTGTCGATCATCGCCCCCAGGTCCTCGTACAGGTGCACCAGGATGTGCTTGCCGTTGGTGGTGCTGGCGCGGGTGGCGTCATCGACACAGGCATCTTCCAGCTCCACCACGGCCCAGTTGGTCTGGACGTTGTAGGACGCCCCGTACTTGTTCATCAGCTGGGCGTAGTCGAGGATGTTCTGGCGGAACCGGAGGTAGGCGTCCTTGCAGTGTCCGGCGCAGCCCGAGTCCCCGCAGGGCAGCGGCAGCTTATTCTCGAGGTGGGCTCCTACCGTGACATAGATGGGGGTGATGTCCGAGCTGCGGGCCGCGGCCTTGGCGCGGGCCACAGGCGCCACAGGTGGAGTGGCCACTGGCTCGGTGGTAGCTTCCTGGTCGTTGCCGAAGCAGCCCAGCAGGAGGACAGGGAGGATGGCGAGGGTCATGGCGGCTCCTAGTGGCTGGCGTCGTATTCGGAGATGATGTCGCGGCTGGTGACCACACGCATGTTCTCGGCCGCGTATGCCACGAAGCCTTCCCAGTTGGACCAGGTCTGCGCGATGTGATCGTCGGGGTAGCGGATGTGGTCCTTGGCGCGCACGGTCAGATCGAAGGGGGGCCTGTTCTGCTTGCCCTGGTCGTAGTAGATGTCGCCCCAGCCTGTCTGCTCAGCGTAGAAGTCGTGCTCGTGGACGAGCACCACGCCGTAGCCCCGGGCCCCAGCGAACAGCTCGGCGGCGTCCAGAGGCTTGTTGTAGGTGGTCCAGTGCTCGCCCTGGATCTTGCCGATCGAGAACTCCGAGGGCCGGGAGAGCACGCCCTGGGGCGACATCTCCATGGTGTCGTTGTTGTGTTCCCGCACCCACATGCGAGCGCCCTGGGCAGCCACGGCCTCGAGCTCGAGAGCACTGAGGACGTCGGACTTGGCGTTGAAGCCCACGACGGGCGGGGCGTAGCCGATGGCGTCCTTGACCAGCTTGTAGCCCCCATCCTGGCTGCGATCGAGCTTCCCGGAGCCCAGATCCAGCCGGTAGGTCTCGTACTCGGACAACTGCGCCAGGGCCTCATCGTGGGGCATGGCCTGCAGGCGCTTGGCCGTGGGGCCCCGCCAGGTCACCGGGTGGGGGGCTCGGATGTGGTAGCTGATGGTCATGCCCGAGGACTGGAGACGCTCGAGCAGCTCGGGGTGGTGCTGCTGGTAGGTCCGGAAGAGGGCGGAGGTGAAGTAGAACTCGCCCTTGACGCCGTGTTTCTCGAGGATGTCGATGCAGCGAGAGACGGTGCGCGCGCTGTCGTCGTGGAAGTACCAGTCGTGGGTGTTGATCACGATGGTCACCGCAGGCTTGGCGGAGGGGCTGGCAGCGTGCGCGGCGCCCAGCGGCGCCTTGCGGCCCTTGCCCTTGCCGCGGGCCTTCTTGCCCTTGACGGGGGCTTGCTCGGTGGTGGGGACGGCCTGCACCCGTTCGGAGGGCTCGGGCGCTTCCTGTCCGAAGCAGCCCACCAGACCGGCGCAGAGGGTGACGACGAGGGCCAGGGTACGCATGGGGGGCTCCTTGCTCTTCACTCGAAGATCTTCTCGTCCGGCGCGAAGGCTTCCTCGGCGTCGGGCTCGGGGTCGCGGGTGGTTCCACGATCGTAGGCTGCTTCCACCTCGCGGCGCCACTCGTGGGCCACGATCATGGACATCACCTCGGATGTGCCGGTCCAGATGGAGGCGAGCCGCAGGTCCCGGACCGTGCGCTCCACCGGGTAGACGTTGGTGTAGC
>CAZHIK010000699.1:0-5302 GCA_964532635.1 uncultured Enterobacterales bacterium | reverse complement strand
ATCCACCCGGCCGCTCCCGAGGTCTGCAACGGCGTGGACGACGACTGCGATGGCGAGGTGGACGACGACGCGGCGGGTGGCGACTGGTTCTACCCGGACGCCGATGGTGACGGGTATGGGCTGTCGGCGTTTCCCGATCAGCACTGCGCCGAGTCGGTGCCCGGTTGGTCCCGGGAACGGGGGGACTGCGATGAGGGTGATGCATCGATACATCCGGGCGCGGACGAGCTGTGCAACGCTGCGGACGACGACTGCGACGGGCGGGTGGACGAGAACGCCGTGGACGTCTCCACCTGGTATGCGGACGACGACGGGGACGGCTGGGGAGACAGCGGTCGCAGCTGGCCGGCTTGTGTGGCTCCGTCGGGCTGGGTGGACCTGGGCGGCGACTGCGACGACGGCGATCCTGGTGTGCACCCTGACGCCGAGGAGAGCTGCCTGACCGCTGAGGACGACGACTGCGACGGCGAGGCCAACGAGGTGGACGCCCTGGAGTGCCTCGAGCTCTACGAGGACGCGGACGGAGACGGCTACGGCGGAGAAGGGCTGTGTCTGTGCGAGGCCGAGGAACCCTACACCCTCGAGTCATCCGAGGACTGCGACGACGCCGACGCCTCCGTGTACCCGGGGGCCGAGGAGTTCGAGGACCTGGTGGACCAGGACTGCGATGGGCAGGCCTCGGTGGGGGTCGACGCGATCGGGATCACGCTGACGGGTGAGGCCTACGCCGACTATGCCGGCGTCGCCCTCGCGGTGGTGGGCGACACCGACGGTGATGGCTGGGACGGCCTGCTGGTAGGGGCCCACGGTGATGACACCACCAGCAACTTCGCGGGCGCGGCCTACCTGGTCTCCGGGCCGATCACAGCTTCCGCGGGGCTGTCCGATGCTCGCGCCAAGCTGCTGGGTGAGGCCGGCAGCGACTACACGTCCCTCGCTTTGGAGAGCGCGGGGGATCAGGATGGAGACGGGCTGCCGGATCTGCTCGTGGGCGCCTACCGCAATGATCGCGGAGGAACGGACGCGGGCGCAGTCTTTCTGGTGAGCGGCGCGGTGGAGGGCGAGCTGGAGCTGGGTCAGGAGGCCCTGGTGTTCACCGGCGAGTCCGCCGGCCACTACGCCGGCTACGCCCTGGGCGGTGGGGGCGACCTGACTGGCGACGGCTGGCCCGACGTGGTGGTCGGGGCCTACCTGGCGGACGGAGCCGGAACCAGCGCGGGCGCGGTCTACCTTCTGGAGGGCCCGGTGGTCGCGGGAGGCTCGCTGCCCGAGCAGGGGATGACGCTGGAGCCCTACAGCAGCGGCAGCCACTTCGGCTACGATCTTTGCGCTCTGGATCTGGACGGAGACGGCGTCGATGAGCTGGCCGTCGGGGCCATCGCCACCGACCTGGAGTACAGCAACTCGGGCTCGGTGATGGTGTACCAGGGCCCTGTCCAGTACGCGGGCGACTACCCCGACAGCGAGATCCACGGCTCCTGGGCCTCGGACTACCTGGGGCGGACCGTCGCGGATGGTGGCGATCTGGACGGCGACGGGATCCACGAGCTGATCGTGGGGAGCCAGGATGCGGACTATGTGCGCATCAACGCCGGAGTCGTCTATGTGATCGACGATTTGCCCATCGGCCAGGCCGACGTGCACGAGACCTGGCTGGCGCGTATCGTAGGCGCAGGGGTGAGTGACAACCTCACCGAGGTCGAGGCCGCAGGCGATCTGGACGGCGACGGATACGGAGAGCTCATCCTCGGAGCGCGCTACAACGACAGCGCGGCCGAGGACGCCGGCCAGGTCTACCTGCTGGCGGGGCCCGTCACCGGCAACCTCGACCTGCAGGATGCCGCGTTGATCGTGGAAGGAAACGAAGCCAGCGATGCCCTGGGCTGTGCCGTCGCCGGAGGCGCCGACCTGGACGGAGGCGGGGCGCCGGACCTGCTGTTCAGTGCCATCTATGGGGGAGATGACACCCAGGGTCTGGTGTATCTGGCCAGGGGGGAAGACCTATGAGCGCGCTCGTCTTCTTCGGCTTCCTGTTGATCGGCCCCGGCTGCACCGACTACGGGGTGAACATCATCGAGCTGCCCGATCCGCAGCCCCCTGACAGCGAGGCCCCCGGGGATTCCGAGCTGGTGGACAGCGTACCGCCCCCGGACACCGACGCGCCCCCAAGCTGCTCCGAGGGCCCCTGGGCCGACGTGGAGGCCGCGGTGGACGAGGCCTGTCGCTGGGAGCCCCAGACGGGCACCTTTCGCCCCACGGTCGAGTGGTGGATGTCGAAGTTCGACGAGCACCCGGAGTTCGCCAGCACCACCGTCACGCCGGCGGTGGGGCAGCTCACCGACGGCGACGGCGACGGTGACATCGACAGCGACGACACCCCCGACATCGCTGCCGTGTTCTACAGCGAGCTGGACAACCGCCACGAGACCGTGCTGCGGCTCATCTCGGGGGACGGCACGGGGGTGCATTGGAGCGTGAGGGGCGCGGAGCTGGACGGGATCACGTGGCACCCCTACCAGAACGGCAGCTGCTCCCTGGCGGACATCGCCGGGGACGGCCGGGCCGAGATCGCCACCACGGTCTCCGACGGTAGCACCTGCCGCGCGGGGCTGTTCGACAACCAGGGTGCGCTGCTGTGGGTCAACACGGATGTGTCGCTGAAGTGTGGCAACAACGCGCCCGCGTTCGCGGATCTCGAGGGCGATGGGGTCGTGGAGCTGGTGTACGGACCCTACATCTTCGACGCCGCCAGTGGCTCGCTGCTCGGGGCTGGGAGCGTGGGGACCGGCTGCAACCAGGACTACAGCTGGGGCGGCTACCACAGCGTGCCGGCGGACATGGACGGCGACGGCATCCAGGAGATCGTGGCGGGCCGATCGGTCTATCGATCGGATGGGGAGCACCACTGCTTCGCCGACTACGAGGACGGCTATGCGGCCGTGGCGGATCTGGATGGAGATGGGCTGGGTGAGTTCGTGATCACGGGGGCGGGGGATGTGCGGCTGTTCGAGCACGACTGCTGGTTCATCGACGGGTGGGAGCTGGAAGACGGGGGCATGGGCGGCCCTGCGACCATCGCCGACTACGACGGTGACGGTGAACCCGAGATCGGGGTGGCGTCCTACGGGCGCTACTCGGTCTTCGAGGTGGACGGCAGCCTGCTGTGGCGCCAGGACGTCCAGGACCACACCTCGTCCTCCACGGGGTCGTCGGTCTACGACTTCGATGGCGACGGGTACGCTGAGGTGGTCTACGCGGACGAGGAGGATCTGTGGATCTTCCAGGGCATCGACGGTTCGGTGCGAATGCGCGACGCCACCCACTGGTCGTGGACGGGCAACGAGCTGCCGGTCATCGTCGACGTGGACGGCGACGGCGAGGTCGAGATCGTGGTCTCCGACCTCCATGGCGTCTTCGTCGTCGGCGACCAGGACCACTCCTGGGTCGCCGGGCGCCAGGTGTGGAACCAGCCCAGCTACAACATCACCAACGTCAACGACGATCTGACCATCCCCGCGGTGCCCGAGCCCAACTGGCCCGACCACAACAACTTCCGCTCCGGCGACATCACCCCGGCCTTCGGGGCGGCCGCCCCGGATGCCGTTCCGCTGCTGGTGGACGTGTGCACCCTCGAGTGCGACGCCGGCATCCTGCAGGTGGCGGTCCAGGTGGGCAACAGCGGGCTCGAGGGCTTGGAGTCCGGGATCGAGGTGGCGCTGTACGCAGGCACGGACACTAGCGGTGACCAGCTGGCGACGGCCTCGACGTCCGACTCGACGGCCTCGGGCGCAGGGAGCGACACACTGGTCTTCGAGCTGGATGTGTCATCCGCGCAGCTCGAGGCCCTCACCGTGGTGGTAGACCCGGACGACGGCCTCGCCGAGTGCAACGAAGACAACAACACCCTGATCATCGAGGAGGGGCTGTGTCGGTGAGGCTTCGCAGGGCGGGCGGGGGTCAACCCCGCCCCTACATTTGGCTGGTGCTGTGCTTGGGCTGCAGCGAGACCGAGGTGCAGGGGCTGGAGCCGGAGCTGACGGTGGCGCCGGAGTTGGTGCTGTTCGAGGGGGTCGCGCTGGGGGGCGAGGGCGTGTCGCTGATCACCCTCGGCAACGCCGGTGGCGGCACGCTGCAGTTGGACAGCTTCGAGGCAGCCAGCCCCTTCGAGGTGGAAGGCCAGGTGCAGGATCTGGAGCCCGGCTCCACCCTCGGGGTGAGCGTGCGCTTCTCGGCGCTGACCGAAGGCACGCACGAGGGCGCCTTGAGCATCGCCTCCAACGATCCCGAGCGGCCCGTGCTCGATCTGCCTCTCACGGCGCTGGTCGTGGCACCCGACATCCTGGTGGAGCCGGAGCGGCTGGTGTTCGTGGGTGATGGGTCGAGCCAGGAGCAGCGGGTCTACGTCAGCAACGAGGGGGAGGGCCCCCTGGTGATCGCCTCGGCGGCCTTGAGTGATGACGGGGGCGGGGCCTTCGAGCTCGCGCACCCAGTGGAGGAGTTGCGGCTCGAGGCGGGCGGACTGGCACAGCTCGACCTGGTCTGCGCGGTGGAGGGCACGGCCGTGGGCGCCCTCACCATCCAGTCCAACGATCCCGACAGCCCTGGCGTCGAGGTCTGGCTGGGGGCCGAGGACCCGGACAACGGCCATCCCTCCGCTCCCGTGGTCGCGATCACGCCAGACGACCCCGAGGAGGGCGACGTGCTGCTGTGCGAGATCCTCGAGCCGTCGGTGGACCCGGAGGGCGAAGATGTGGCCTACACCTTCGCCTGGCGAGAGGATGGTGCGACCTGGACCGGCGCCACCGGCTCCGAGAGCTACCCCGGCGACAGCATCGACGGTTCCGAGACTCAGGACCTCGAGACCTGGACCTGTGAGGTCACGCCGAGCGATCCGTGGGATGAGGGCGAGCCGGGTGAGGAATCGGTCCAGATCGGGTGCTACTACGGCGCGGACGAGCGCTGTCCCGGGCAGTCCTGCCTGGACATCCTCGAGCAAGGCTACTCCACTGGGGACGGTGTGTACTGGGTCGATCCACTGGGCAACGACGCTTACCAGGTCCGCTGCGACATGAGCCTCGACGGCGGTGGGTGGACGCTCATCCTGACGGCCAGTGACGACGGGACCGAGACCTGGACCTGGGACAATCGCCGGGTCCTGGACAGCGACGAGAGCACGTTTGGGCGCCTCGATGAGCTGCACCGTGACTTCAAGTCCAGGGCGCTGCACGAGGTGGGCCTGTCCGACCTGTTGTTCCTCCACGCGCCGTCGGGCGCGTGGGCGGCCTACGCCGAGGTGGCGGAT
>CAZHIK010000698.1:0-5302 GCA_964532635.1 uncultured Enterobacterales bacterium | reverse complement strand
ATCCACAAGTCCAACTGCGCCATGGTCTTCATCAACCAGGTCCGGTACAAGATCGGCGTGATGTACGGCAACCCGGAAGTCACCAGCGGGGGCAACGCGCTCAAGTTCTACGCCTCGGTCCGCCTCGAGATCCGCCGTATCGGCAGCATCAAGGCCGGCGGCGAGGACATCGGCAACCGCTGCCGGGTCAAGGTCGTCAAGAACAAGCTCGCACCGCCGTTCCGCAAGGTCGAGTTCGACATCACCTTCGGCAAGGGCATCAACCGCGACGGCGAGCTGCTCGATCTCGGCGTCCAGGCCAACCTCGTGCGCAAGTCCGGCTCCTGGTACTCCCTGGGCGACGAGCGCATGGGCCAAGGCCGCGACAACGCCATCAAGTTCATGAACGAAAACCTCGACCGCAAGGCCTGGCTCGATCGCTCCCTCATGGTCCACTTCGGCCTGGCCCCGGCCGACGAAGCCGAAGCCGCCGAGTCCTGATCCCGGCGTTAGGTGACTTCCAACCCGGGAGTCACCATGCAACGCCTGGTCATCCTCGTCCTGCTCGCAGCCTGCAAGCCCAACGACGACTCCGCGATCTCCGATGACACCGGTGAGTCCGCTGTCTCCGTCGTGCTGCCCCAGGCCGTCGCTGGCGCGATGTGGGCCAACCCCACGGCCTACCCACAGATCCCGGTCCGCGTGACCGTCACAGGCTCCGACGGTCCGGTGACCGTCGAGCTCGACGGCGCAGCTACGGCCGCCGAGGACCTGGGCGACGGCGGCTGGCTCGCTATGGTCCCCATCGCGGATCTCGCCCCGGGGGAGCACACCCTGACCGCCTCCGTCGACGGCTCGGAGCCCACCCAGGCCACCCTGGTGCTGGGCTCCGAGGGCATCCAGTTCACCTGGTACGACCTCGCGGGTTCCGGCAACACCCCGCGCCTGCACGCGGCGGACGATCGGCTGTGGCTCAGCTGGACCGACCGCTCCGCCGGCCTGGCCGAGGCCTGGCTGCAGCCCATCGACGGCGCCGGTCGCGAGCTGGCCGACAAGGTCGCCCTCGTGGGCGCGGCCGAGGAGACCCTGTACGCCCGCACCGCGCTGGGTGCGGACACCATGGCCGTGCTCTACCAGGCCGGTGGCAGTCCCTACGTCAACCACCTGCTGATCTCGGACCTCGAGGGCAACATCCTGATGCAACCCCTCGACCTCGATCCCGAGGGCACCCAGGGCAGCTACAGCGGTGACGTGGCCTGGGACGGCAGCGGCTTCGTGGTGGTCTGGCGCACCCAGACCTCGAGTGGCGACAGCAGCCTGTGGTGGATGCGGGTCGACGAGTCCAACCACGAGATCGCCGGTCCTGTGGAGCTGGCCGTCGCGGGTGCCGGCACCTACGACGAGGTGACCGGTGGCTTCGATCCCTTCGTCCACCTCAGCATCGCCGCCAACGGCGAGCGCTCCGTGGTGGGATGGGTCCAGTACCGCTGGCACAACATCATCGCCATGGCGCTGCCCTACGCATACCTCGCCCTGCTGCAGCCCGACGGCACCGTGGTCTGGTCCGAGGTCGCAACGGACACCACCGACATGACCTGGGCCCGGGAGTGTCGCGTCTTCCCCAGCGGCAGCGGCTTCACAGCGGCCTGGAGCGAGGTGGACCTGATGGGCGATGGCAGCTCGAACTGGATCCACGCCGTGCGCCTCGAGGGCGACGAGCCGCCAGGCCGCGCCGTCCCTGTGGTGGACGAGGTCGACGACCGCGACGAGCCTTTCCTCGTGGCCTCCCCCGACCTCCCGGGCTTGATGGCGTGGTGGGACCAGCGCGCCTACACCGAAGACCCTGCCAACGCGTCCATTCGGCTCTACGCGGCGGATGTGGACGCGAACCTGGAGCGCAGTGACGAGCTGTAATTCGAGCACGCGTTCACGTTTCCCGCCCTGTCCTGGCTCCACGGCGCTCCGGTGGGCTCCAACGCCATGCTCGGCTGGACCGACCAACGCAACGGCGCGGGCATCACCGACCCCTCGGCCGAGGTCTGGCTGGAGACCGTCTGGCGATAGGGTCCCCACCGCCAGGGCAATGCGGGCCATGATAGGCTCTCTTCCGCTGCCCAGAGACATCACGTCGCACCGCCTGTACCGTCGAGGTCCCGCATGCCGGCTTCCGATCCCTCCGCCTCCCCCACCTCCTTGCTGCAGGCCATCTGCCGCGCTGCCACCGGTGCTGGCGCGTCGGATGTCCACCTCAAGGCGGGGAGCCCACCCCTGCAGCGGGTGGCGGGCCAGCTCGAAGCGCTCCCCCGCGCCACGGCGCTCGACAAGGACCAGTGCGCCAAGATGGCCTGGGAGATCATGTCCAAGGGCCAGCGCGAGCGCTTCAAGCGCAGCAACGACATCGACTTCTCGTGGGCGGTGCCCGGCCTCGGCCGCTTCCGCGTCAACGTCTTTCGGCAGCGTCAGCAGATCGGCATGGTGCTGCGGGCCATCCCCAGCAAGGTCAAGACCATCCGCGAGCTCGAGCTGCCTGTCATCCTCGAGAAGATCGCCGCCGAGCCTCGCGGCCTCGTGCTGGTCACCGGCACCACCGGCTCCGGCAAGAGCACCACGCTGGCGGCCCTCGTCGAGGAGATCAACCGCACCCGCGCCACCCACATCCTCACCATCGAGGACCCCATCGAGTTCGCCTTCCGAGACCGCAGGAGCGTGATCAACCAGCGCGAGGTGGGGGTGGACACCCTGGACTTCCCCACCGCTCTACGGGCCGCCCTGCGCCAGGATCCCGACACTATCCTGGTGGGCGAGCTCCGGGATCACGCCTCCCTCGAGATCGCCCTGGCCGCCGCCGAGACGGGCCACCTCGTGCTCTCCACCATCCACTCCATGAACGCCCCCGAGACCATCAACCGCATCGTGGGCTTCTTCGAGCCCCACGCCCAGCAGCAGGTGCGACGCCAGCTGGGGGCCACCGTGAGGGCCATCATCTCCCAGCGCCTTGTCCCTCGCCAAGGCGGCGGACGCATCGCGGCGCTGGAGGTCATGCTGAACACCGGCTCGGTCTACGAGTGCATCGTGGATGCCACCCGCACCAAGGAGATCCCCGACCTGGTGGCCGAGGGCAAGGACCAGTACGGCAGCCAGACCTTCGATCAGGCCCTGTTCGACTTCATCGAGCGTCAGGTCATCTCCGTTCCGGACGCCATGCGCTACGCGTCGAGCCCCGACAACCTCAGCCTGCGGCTCAGCGGCATCGGCAACGACGTCTGAGCCCACACCGAGCTGACCCTCCCGCCTTGCTGGAGGCGGCCCCGGCGTTAGCTTGGGGCGCCCCGCGCGGGCCATCCGCCCGCTCCCCACAACGCCGGAGGTCACCGTGAAGGTCGCCGAGATCCGCAAGCGCTTCCTCGACTTCTTCGCCCAACGAGAGCACCGGGTGGTGGCGTCGGCCTCGCTGATCCCCGCCAACGATCCCACCCTGTTCTTCGTCAACGCGGGCATGGTGCAGTTCAAGGACACCTTCACCGGTGCTGAACAGCGCCCCTACTCCCGCGCCGTGAGCGTGCAGAAGTGCCTGAGGGTCAGCGGAAAGCACAACGATCTCGAGAACGTAGGCCGCACCCCGCGTCATCACACCTTCTTCGAGATGCTCGGCAACTTCAGCTTCGGCGACTACTTCAAGCGCGAAGCCATCCACTGGGCCTGGGAGTTCCTCACCGGCGAGCTGGGCATCCCAGCCGAGAAGCTCTGGGTCACGGTGCACCACAGCGACGACGAGGCCTACCAGCTCTGGCACGACGTGGTAGGCGTCCCCGCCGACCGCATCCAGCGCCTGGGCGACAAGGACAACTTCTGGTCCATGGGGCCCACAGGTCCTTGCGGTCCCTGCTCCGAGATCCACTACGATCACGGTCCCGAGATCGACCCCAACGATGGCGGTCCCGCCACCGAGAGCGACCGCTACGTCGAGATCTGGAACCTCGTCTTCATGCAGTCCGAGCGCCACGAGGACGGCTCGGTCACTCCCCTGCCCAAGCCCTCCATCGACACCGGTGCCGGCCTCGAGCGCATCGCCGCCCTGCTGCAGGGTGTCTACTGGAACTACGATACCGACGTCTTCGCCGCCCTCATCGACAAGGCCGCGGAGCTGTCGGGCTCCCGGCCGGGTACCAGCGATGAAGGTGACGTGGCCCTGCGAGTCATCGCGGATCACGCCCGCGCCGCGGCCTTCCTGATCGCCGACGGCATCATGCCCTCCAACGAGGAGCGGGGCTACGTGCTGCGCCGCATCCTGCGACGCGCCATCCGCTACGGTGTCAAGCTCGGGGTCGATACCCCCTTCCTGTGGCAGGTGGCGGGAGTGGTCATCGAGCAGATGGGCGCCGCCTATCCCGAGCTGGTCCAGCGGCGAGACTTCGTCCTCGACGTGATCCACACCGAGGAGAAGCGCTTCGCCGAGACCCTCCAGACCGGCCTCGGCCGCCTGGGAGCCCACCTGGACGCCCTCGAGGGCCAGCCCGATCCCACCCTCGACGGCACGCTGGCCTTCGAGCTGTACGACACCTTCGGCTTCCCCCTCGATCTCACCCGCTTGATCGCAGCCGAGCGCGGCATGGCCGTAGACCAGGCCAGCTACGACGCGGCCATGGCTCGCCAGAAGGCCCTGGGCCGGGCGGCCTGGAAGGGCAGCGGTGAGCAAGCGGTCAGCGGAAGCTACCAGCAGCTGGCCTCGGAGTGCCAGGTGGAGTTTCGAGGCTACGACGAACTGACTGCCAGCTCCGAGGTCCTGGCGCTGCTGCGCGAGGGCCAGCTGGTCGCAGCCCTCGAGGCCGGCGAGCAAGGCGAGCTGGTCACCGGCTCCACCCCATTCTACGCCGAGGCCGGCGGCCAGGTGGGCGACCAGGGGCTCGTCCGTGGCCCGGGCGACGCCCTGCTGCGCGTCACCGACACCACCAAGCCCCAGGGCGAGCTCGTCCTGCACCACGTCACGGTCCAGCAAGGCCGCGTGGCCGTGGGCGATGTCGTGGAGCTCGAGGTCGGGCGTGGGCAGCGGGGCCGCACCCGCCAGAACCACACCTCTACCCTCCTGCTGCACGCGGCCCTCGAGGAGGTGCTGGGCTCCCACGTCCAGCAGAAGGGCTCCCTGGTGGGTCCCGAGCGGCTGCGCTTCGACTTCTCCCACCACAAGCCGGTCACTGCCGAGCAGCTACGAGCCGTCGAAGACAACGTGCTGGCGCGCATCCTGGCCAACCAGGAGATCGCCACCAGCGTCATGCCCATCGACCTGGCCCGCAAGGCCGGGGCCAAGGCCTTGTTCGGCGAGAAG
>CAZHIK010000697.1:0-5310 GCA_964532635.1 uncultured Enterobacterales bacterium | reverse complement strand
GTCGCGAGTCCGGTCCGCTGGCGTCCCTTATGTCCGATCAGCATTCGAGAACGACTACACTGTTCGAACTGAGGCCTGGTCAGGGAGGCCCCATGCCCCTCCGCTCGCTCCTGCTCATCCCGCTCTTCGTCGCCTGCGGCGAGGGCGCGGACAGCAACCAGCACAAGGCCGACGACACGGCACCACCCGACTGCACTCCGCTGACCTGGTACCCCGACGACGACGGCGATGGGTGGGGTGCTGACGATGGAGCTGTCGAGGCTTGCGAGGCACCCAGCGGCTTCGTGGACCAGGGCGGGGACTGCGACGACGACGAGCCGGAGGTGCACCCGGAGGCCGAGGAGCTGTGCAACGGGCGCGACGATGACTGCGATGGCCTGGCCGACGATGGGGTGTTGCTGGACTGGTACCCGAACAGCGATGGTGACGGCTGGGGTGATGACGACAGCTGGGTGCAGGACTGCGCGAGCCCGGGGGATGACTGGGTGAACCAGGGTGGTGACTGCGACGAGACCAACCCAGAGGTGCACCCCGGGGCCGAGGAGATCTGCGACGGCGACGACGACGACTGCGACGGGCGCGCCGATCAGGGCGAGGTCGGGACCTGGTACAGCGACGACGACGGCGACGGCTGGGGGGACGACGACAGCGCCACAGAGACCTGCGATCCCGAGGTGGGCTGGGTGGATGTGGGGGGCGACTGCGATCCGGCGGAGGCCACGGTGTTCCCCGGGGCCGACGAGGACTGCAACGAGGTGGACGACGACTGCGATGGGGATGTGGACGAGGGCTTCGACGCCGACGGCGACGGCTGGTGGGACACCAGCTGCAGCCACCTGGAGCACACCGACTGCGACGACGCCGACCCCGACCTGCACCCCCAGGCGGCGGAGATCTGCGACGACGGCCTGGACCAGGACTGCGACGGCTACGACAGCTTCTGCCACTTCGAGGGCAGCTACCCCCTGAGCGATGCCCACGCTTTGCGCTGGTCCACCGACGTCAGCGGCGACGCGGGTCGCATCGTGCGCACAGCCGACCTGGACCAGGACGGCTTCGACGACGTGTTGACCGCCAGCTTGTACGTCGGCGTCTACCTGGGTGGTGTGTGGTTGAACTACGGGCCGCTGTCGGGCGAGACCGAGTTCGGGGACGATGGCGTGTTTCTGGCTGGGACCATGGACGCCAAAGGGGGCGGGCGCAGCCTGAGCGCCGGGGACGTCAACGGCGACGGCTACCCCGACGTCGGCGTGGGAGCGCCCTGGGGCAACCTGCCGGGCTTGTACATCAACTACAGCCCCGGCTACTCCGACATGTCCCTGGACTACGCCGACGTGGTGCTGTGGGGCGATCCTGGCGGCCACATGGGCCACGGATCGGCGCTGAAGGACGTCACGGGCGACGGCATCGCCGACGGCCTGGTCGCCAGCTACGCGGTGAGCGGCTACGCCGGCGCGGCGTATGTGGTCTACGGCCCGTTGACCGCCGACGCCGAGGTCACCGTCGATGCCGCGTTCAACATGTCGGGGGAGAATCCCCACGACTACATGGGGCGGGTGATCGAGGGCGGCGGCGACGTCAACGGCGACGGGGTGGGCGATCTGCTGGTGCCCTCTCCCCGCGCCAACATCATCGGCTACTACACCGGCTGCGTGTACCTGGTCCACGGCCCGCCCGCGGGCAGCTACGAAGCCGGAGACGCCGACGCCAAGCTCATCGGCGAGAACGCCAACGCCGCCGCGGGCTCCACCCTGGCCATGGCCGATGTCAGCGGCGATGGGTACGACGACATCGTGGTGGGCGCCTACGGAACGACCGTGGACGGCGAGAGCTCGGGCGCGGCCTATGTGGCCTTCGGCCCCATCACCGGTGAGTGGAGCCTGGCCGACGTGGACGTCACCATCTACGGCGAGCGGCGCACCAACTTCTCCACGGGTCTCACCGCGGACGACATCGACGGCGACGGCCGCGCCGAGGTGTTCGCGGGCGCCAACTACGCGGACGGCAGCGACGACAACAGCGGCGCGGCCTACCTGTTCTACGGGTTGACCGAGGGAAGCTACGAAGCCACCGACGCAGCCGCCAAGATCCTGGGCACCAACACCGACGACGGGGCTGGGCAGGGCGTGGCCCTGGGCGACATCGATGGTGATGGGCGGGGGGACTTGATCGTGGGCGCCAACACCGAGAGCACGGGGGCTTCACGAGCGGGGGCGATGTACGTGCTGTACCCGGAGGTCTGGTAGGGGAGGCGACTCATGGGGGTGAGTGGCGTTTGGTGACCGCGTGGCGGACGTCGGGGGCTGCTCATGGGGGTGAGTGGCGCTGGGTGACCGCGTGGCGGACGTCGGGGGCTACTCATGGGGTGAGTGGCGTTTGGTGACCGTGGCGGGGCTAGGTCTTGGCTGCCAGGGCCTCGCTGCGCTCCCACAGGGACCGGGCCAGGAAGTCGTCCAGGGCCTGGCCGCGCAGGAGTTGCTCGCGGCACTTCTCGAAGTAGCGGCCCGAGATCTGGGCTACGCCTGGGTCGCTGGCCAGGTAGACCGAGGTCTCGGCGCCCTTGTCGGGGCCGGGCAGGAACCACTTCATCACCCGGAACGCCAGGGCGTTGAGGCCGCTCAGGTCGCCGTCGTCGCCGAAGCCGGTGTCGATGACGCCGGGGTGAAGGCAGTTGGCGGTGACCCCGCAGCCCGCTATGCGTCGCGCCAGCTCCCGAGTGAACAGCACGTTGGCCAGCTTGGACCGGTTGTAGGCCGCTTGCCAGGAGAAGCGTGCCTTGGCGAGCTGCAGGTCGTCGAGGTCCAGGGCCTCGGCCGAGGCGTACAAGGCGGACGACACCGTGATCACCCGCGCCGGAGCCGAGCTGCGCAGCAGGGGCAGCAGCTCGGTGGTGAGCACGAAGGGGGCCATGTGGTTCACGGCGAAGGTGAGCTCGAGGCCGTCGGGGGTCTCGATGCGCTTGTCGGTAGCCAGCCCGGCGTTGTTGATCAGCACGTCCAGTCGATCGGTGCGCTCCTGGATGGCGGCGGCCAGGCCGCGCACCTGGGCCAGCTCCGACAGGTCCGCCACCACAGGGCGGACCTCGGGATTGCCGGTGGCTTCGCGGATGGCTGTGACGGCCGCGTGGAGCTTGGCCTCGCTGCGCCCGCAAACAAACACCGTGGCGCCCATGGCTGCCAGGGCCTGAGCTGTGGCCCGGCCGATGCCCGAGTTGGCGCCGGTGATGGCGACGACCTTGCCGGTCATGTCCCGACGCTGGGGGGCGCTCATGCCTCGCCCCCGTCGTCCAGGTCGGCGATCAGCTCGTCCACCAGGTCCAGCTCGAGGGCTCGAACGCGACGGATGTGGTCCAGGACCTTGCCCACCACCCCGCCGTGGCTCGTGTCGGGGCGATGCTGCTGAAGCCCCGTCTCGAGCTGGGCGCCTCGCAGGACAAGCAGCTCTCGCGCTTCGTCGCGGGGCAGCAGGCCCATCCAGCACAGGCTGATCAGGCCCGGGAAGTCGGGGGCCTCGGGGCTGGCCAGCTGCTCGCGGAGCAGGGCCTCGGTGGCATCGCGTCCCGCATCGGTCAGGGCGTAGCAGCGGCTGGTGCGGCCAGCGTCGCAGGCATCGACCGGCTCGAGCCACCCCTTGCCCACCATGGTGTCCAGCAGGTTGTAGGCCGCGGACTTCTTGAGTCCGATGATCCCCATGCCCGAGGCGTGGGCGTGCAGCTGGTAGCCGTTGGCGCCGGTGTGGTGGAGCAGGCCGAGCAGGGCCAGGCGGCGGTGGTCGGTGTGGGTCATGGGGGGCCTCCATGGACGCGGTGGTCATTTCTGACCACCGAAGGATAGTCAGAAATGACCACGTGTCAACCGAAACCACAGGCCAGGAGATCGGGGAGGCCAAACGTAGGGGCGCACTTCGGGAGCGCCCGCGGGATCGTCACCCTCAGTCTTCGTCAGCCGACTCCGGCTCCGGCGGCTGCGGCTCGGTGGGCTGGGGGCTGAGCTCGTGGGGCGCCCGCATCCCGCCGGGGATGTTCACGTGGGGGTCGAAGTCGGGATCGAGGTTGCCGCCGGTTCCGACCTCGGGCTCCGGCTCCGGCTCCGGCACGACCATGTCGCCGTCGATCATGGGCATGTCACCGTCCACCATGGGCATGTCGCCATCGACGTGGACCGGATCGGGCTCGACCGCGGGGACGTCGCCATCGACGTGGACCGGATCGGGCTCGACCGCGGGGACGTCGCCTTCGATGTGGACCGGATCGGACTCCACGATCGGCATGTCTCCCAGGACGTGAAGCTCGGGATCAACCGCCTGAGCATCACCAGGAACCGGCCCCGGATGCTCCACCACGGGCATGTCGCCAGCCACGGGCGTCGGGTGCTCCACCACGGGCATGTCACCAGCCACGGGCATCGGATGCTCCACCACGGGCATGTCGCCAGCGACGTGGGGAACCTCCGAGGGCGTCGCTATGTCGCCCCGGATGCGGGGCTCTTCGCCTGCCTCGGGGATGGTGCAGGGCTCCATGGTGGCGGCTTCGGTGCCTTCGCCACCCTCGGTGGCCTCGGGGATGGTCTCGGGGGGAGGTGGGGCGGGCTCCTCGGGCTGCTGCAGGTCTCCCAGCACCGCGTGCTTGCCGGCTACCGGGTGGGCGCCCGGCGGGCGCATGTTGCCGCAGCCCACCATGGCAGAGCTGCCCAGGACCAGCAGGCCGAGGGCGAAGCCGGCGGAGCGGCGGTCGGGGTAGGCGGGGTGGAGGGCGCTGCGGATGGGTTGGCGCTTCATGATCACTCCTCGGCCGTGGGGGCTGCTGCTTCGTGCTTGCCTACGGGGTCGTCGAGGTCGTGCTCGTCGAGGCCGTGCTTCTTGCGGTAGAGGTCTTCGGGCTTGCCGCCGAAGAGGTCTTCGGTGGTGGTCGCCGAGGCACCTTCGGCCCCGAGCACCACGTCGGAGCGCAGGTAACGGAACTCTTCCTGGGCCTCGTCGGCTGCCTGCTTCATGCGCTCCAGCCTGGCCCGCCCCTCCGGGCTCGAGGTCGGCTCGGCCTCGGGGGCGGCCCCTTCCTCTACCGGAGCCTGCTCCGGCTGCTCGTTGGGGCTGGCTTCGACGGCGGGCTCCATGTCTGGAAGGATGTATGCGGGCTCGCCGATGATGTCGTACTCCTGGTCGTCCACGACCTCCGGCTCGCCTGCGGGCATGTCACCGGGGCAGCCCACGATGGTGGTGATGCCGATGGCCAGCAAGCCGAGGGCGAAGGCTCGGCCGCGGCGGTCGGGGTAGGCGGGGCGCGGCGCGGCGGGGAGGGGCTGGCGGCGCATG
>CAZHIK010000696.1:0-5315 GCA_964532635.1 uncultured Enterobacterales bacterium | reverse complement strand
ATCATCTACTGCCCACGAACCGCACGGACCTGTTGCGCCGAGCAGTGGAGCAAGCTGTCCAGGTGCACCCATCAAGTCGGCGGATCGCGAGCGAAGTCGGCAAGCCGGAGTGGCTGCCAGAAGACGAGGACATCCTGGACAGCCTCTCTCACCTGGCGCTGTCCATGCGATCCGGTGGGTTCAGGCTCACGAAGGGGGAAGCCCTCCAAGCTGTGCGTAGGTTCTTCGACGATGGCCTCGAAAGGCCTGGCCACCGCCCGCTCGAGGCCCGTTGTCGCCCGTTGGACATCCTGCGGTGGTTCGTGGACCACATTGGCGTGCTCCAGAGCGACGCTGACCATCTTCGATTCCCGCACCGTGCCATCCTGGAGCACCTCGCGGCGCGCCGGATCGCGAGCCTACCTGCCGCCGAGCGGCGCGAGCTTCTACGCACCCATGCTCAAGATCCTAGCTGGCAGGAAGTCTGGCCCGATCTCATCGCGCATGCCGAATCCGCTCGAATGGCCTCCCGTGCGTTCGAACTACTGCTGGAGGCCAGGCGCCAGAACCCATCCGCCTTCCATCTCGACCTCTCTCTTACCGCGGCAGCAGTCGGTGGAGGAGTTCTTCCCGAGGCCCTTCGGCTGAACTACATCGACGAAATCGCTTCCGAGATCCGCTCGCGAGCATGGTGGCCCCACAGGCCGGAGCTCGTTCGCATCGTCGTGAGGGGCCTGCTCAACGCCGACACCGCTCGCTTAGTCAGTGGCCTGCTGGAGCAATGGATTCCAGGCAGAGCATACTGGTCCAGCGCCATTGTAGAGGCGCTCGGTCGCTGGGAGCCAACGCCGCAAGTCCAAGATGTGCTCCTGACCACGCTCCAGAACAGCGACGACGACCACGCCAGACTCGAGGCTGCGAGGGTGCTCGCTCGCCTTGCTCCAGGTGCCCCCCCAGCGCCGCTCATCCAGCTCGCCCGAGCAAGCACTGACCCGAACACTCGCGGAAGGGTGGCCTGAGCATTCGCAGACGGAGGACATCGCTGGGCATACCGTGGACGCCTCGGCGCCCAGCGTCGCGGTCTGCCGCCAACTCTCGCGGATGAAGAGAGGCGAAGCCCTCGATATCGGTTTGGACGCGCTTCACCTCACGTCGGACCGCCGGGGCCTTTCGGGAGCCTTTCAGCCTGTGCTGAGGGAGGTCTTGGTCGGGGCGTGGGCTGGTGACGGTTCCGTGCGTGACGAACTGCTCAAGATACTCTCCTCGTCAGACGGGAAGAAGTGGAAACGACTCCGCGGCGGACGCCACGAGGTCGACCTCGACGCGGTGACCGAGGTTCTGGTCCGAGCATTCCCAGAGGATGATGCCGTAGCAGCTTGGCTCGAGGGGGAACTCACCCACCACAGCCGATTCCACGGCAGGGGTATCTGGACCTTCCTGATGACTGGCTATCGGCGCCATCCAAAATTGCAGGCCAGGCTTGACATGCTGCTGGAGAGCCGCTCACTGAACCTGCACCCTGACCGCGCCAATGCCGCGGTAACGAGCGGGAGCGAGCGGGCAAAAGCCCTGTTGATCCAGGATCTGGATCGGAACGACACGCCCTGGTGGGCAGCCTGGGCGCTTCTTGAAGGATGGTCACAGGAGGAAGCTGACGTCAGCAGCGCCCTTCAGGCGTTCATCGAGACGGACCATGCCTCGTCACTTGGCCACCTGCTGCCCGACCTGCTGGAACCTGAGCAGGCCCGAGCTCGCCTGCTACATATGCTCGCTCAGCCGAGTTGCTACAGGGACGACAACGTGATCTCTGGCCTGGCGAAGCTCTGCGAGCACGAGAGGGATCCTGTCATCGCGGAAGCCGTGCTCGCGTCGCTTCAAGGCAAGAAACCCAGGCTGCTTAGTTCCTGGCACGAGGCCTTCCTACACTTCCTGTGGCACCCTGGAGTAGAGTCGGTCGCGGAGGGTGTCCTTTACCATCCTGAAGTACCACTTTCCGCGATCATCGCTGGAGCATCTCAAGTCCCTGCATTGCAGGAACGAGTCCTGAAGGAAGCCCAGTGCATCGACACGCCGCTTCGGCGATCGATCTGGGCTGAACTCTCCGCGATAGGGGCCGCCTGCACAGAGGCCAATCGGTGGCTTGCCAGGTACGACCAGGAGACGGACGCCACCGCGAAGACGATGGCTGCCCTTGGCTACTACCGCTCAGCCACTCATGACGAGCCGGCCAGGGGAGCCGCCCTGACTCGACTTCGGGCCGATGTCGCCGCTGTCGGCCCAACACACGAGGCACGGAGGCAGGCGGCGTTCGCAGCAGCGATCGACCTGGGGGAGCCGGGCGTGTTGCTGTCAGCCCGAATGACCATCAGCCCAGATCGCCCAGTACGAGTTCCGCTTCGCGCAGGGCATCGTGATCGGAACGCTCCTTTCCTCCAGGTGGTTGCGCGTGCCTGGGACGCCCTCCGGGAACAGTACGGCTCAGATCTCTGGTGCCGACTTCAGGCCGAGCATCTGCTCGATGAGGGGCAAGAACAGCACCTCTTCTACAGCGACGGGACCTTCGAAGGACTGTTGGTTCACGGAGCGGACTCCCAAGCGCTCGAGAGATGGCTGACCGAGAAGATCGAGGGCTACACAGACCGCCGAGGTTCCTGCGAGGTGCTATCTTTCCTCGACAGAACGCAGCCCGGCAGCAAGCTCCATCTCGACTACTGCGTAGGTACGCTCGAGCCCGGCCCGCGCAACGCCTACCATCTCGGAATCCAGGCCTATGCCGCGGAGCTAATCTCACATCGCGCAGGTGGCGACCCTGTGGTGGCGGCACGGCTTCTTCTGCCTCCGTGGGCAGGTGTGGATCTTCCGTCATTGATGGATGACAGGCCCGCACGGATTTACGCACTGACTCTGGGGTGGGCCGAGCATGGGGCCCTCAAGGAACTGCGACGCGTCGTGCAGAAGCGATCCGACGACTACTCCTTCGGATCGATGGTGGTACGTCTGGCGACGTCCACTACGACCGAGACGACGGGCCTGCTACGCGGGCTTTTCGAAGATGGGTTCTCCTACTACCCAGAAGCAGGGCGGGCACTGAGAACCATCCTCGCTCGAAGACTCGAGCAAGACGAACAGCTTGGCAGGTCGCTGGTGGGGCTTCTCTCTTGCTCGCCCAGCCACATGGTCTCGCTGGCGCCTCTCGTTCAGAGCCTCCCCCAGAGCCTCTTGTCCACCGAGATCCTGCCGCGAGAAATCGAACGCCAGCTCACCCTCGCATCTCCAGAGATCGGACTGGACCTATTTTCTGGCGACGCGGTCAGCGTGCTCGGGCAACTGGGCTCGCTGGTCTATCGGGCTGAGGCTTCTATCAAAGGTGCCAACTAAGGGGCTGCTTTGACACGGGACGACCTCTTCACCCGAAATGGCTCTGCGTGCTTCACCGGCACGTTCATCCAGCCAGCGCCCCCCGCAGCTCCCGCCACCAACGCTCCAGTACCCGGTCCCCGTCACGGTGCAGCACCCGCTTCACGAAGCCCGGCTCGGCCCGAAGACTCCGCTGCTGGATGATGTCGAGCCACCGCCGGTCCGGGTCCGCGAGCCAGGCGAGGCGCTGCGCCCGCTGGTCCTCGGAGGGCTTGAACAGGTAGGTCGCGCGGTTCTGCACAAGCATCTCCCATACCAGCCATGGCGGTCCACCATCAGCCGCGTCCACGGGTAAGAGCATCCCCACCTCTTGGAGCAACAGCACACCATCGCGCTCGTTCCACAGACCGAAGACTCGGCGCCGAGCCTCAAGGCGCTTCTGCAGCCCGAGCTCCTCGATGTCCCAGATGTAGGGTCCATGGAATCAGGCGGGCAAGTTCCAGAAAATCTGACCGCTATCCCGACCGGAGCGACGGATGGCCCTGCAACCCAGTATTCCTCCTGATCATCATACCGCAGCATGGCATGCGGGAGCTGCGGGCAACCTGGCCACCCCCGAGGCCGAGTTCACAGCCACGACTGTCCAAGGCGTTATCGGAGCAGCGGACGGGCCAGGCGGGGCGGCGATCGCCTCTCGCCCCGAGAGCCCGTCCGTAGCAATCACATCGGCGTCGGGTTCCATGGGCCACGGTGGCAACGGCGGCGGAGAAGGTGAGCGAGTCGCCAGGCGGGGCGGCGATCGCCTCTCGCCCCGAGAGCCCGTCCGTAGCAATCACATCGGCGTCGGGTTCCATGGGCCACGGTGGCAACGGCGGCGGAGAAGGTAAGCGAGTCCGTGCCGACCAGCAGCGTGCCGACCAGCAGGCGCGGGTAGAGGAAGCCATGCGCAGCCTGCTGCCCGCCACGCCATCCAGTTCCTCATCGCCGGCCTCACCGAGACCACGGTCGCCGAGCACTGCAAGCTCTCGGTGCGCACGATGGGACAGGTCTCGAAGGAGAAACGCGTCGGCCCCATGGCGATGACGATCTTCAAGCGCACCACCTTCGACGAAGCCCACCAAGATTCTGCAGGCCACGTCCTTACCTGCAGCGCATCGCCGACTCTTCGTTGGACGGGACAGAAGACGCGCCTGGCCACCAGCGCCAGACCGGATACCCTTCAGGCCCGTTCACCCCCAATGACGGTGGACGTCGACGAAGGGGTTCGCATGATTCGCCAGCTTGCTCGTGACCTGTGGTGCGCCCTCAAGTCGGCATTCGGGACAACCGCAGCAGAGGAACCGCCCATGCCCCAGCCAAGACCCGATTCAAGGACTGCATTCACCGGAGTCGCGGCTGGAGAGGACTACATCGCTGCCGCCATGGAGGCGTTCCTGCTTGACCCTCACATGTGCACCATGCACCTCGGTCAGTTCCTGAGGGGCAGAGCTCGGGCAGCGAAGACGGAGGAGGAGCGCTCGAGGCTCGAGACGTTGTCGATGGCCTACTTCACCTACCAGCCCGACGAAATGGACGGTGCATCGAGGAGGTTCTATCGGAATCCAGAAGAGCTTCTGCTCGCGCAGTTCAAGAGCATCGCCAAGGAGGCGAAGAGACTCCAGGCAGCCGGCGCTGCACCTTTCGCCTTTCGACTGTTCGACCTTCTGTGGGAAGGGAAGTCAGTGTGGCGGGGTGAGCTACCAGAGCTGGCCAACCCTGTTGTGGCTGCGCTAGAGGCAGCCCGCACGGGCCTTGACACGTCGAACCGTCTTGTGTCCGGCTCCACTTTGAGCCCAGCCGACCCGAAAACGATCGGACTCGTCCTTGCCGACATCATGGATCGGTCTGTTGCACTGGCAATCGTCGCTCGAGACGAAGCGCTCCTCCGAAGCGCAGCGCCGATCGTCCTTCGTGCAATGGACCTTGTTGCCGGCGCCGCC
>CAZHIK010000695.1:0-5315 GCA_964532635.1 uncultured Enterobacterales bacterium | reverse complement strand
CGAGGCCGGTTCTCCGCCCTCATGCTACCTTCTGGCGTTCCGTCGCCTGCTCCGAGGTTGTCCAGCTCATCCACCCCACCCCGCGATAACCAGTGCATGTGATGCGCCTCGCACACCTCGGTTCGGTATTTTCCTGCTGCAGTCCACCCACACAGTTGGCACCGGTCGGCGTACATCTCCCTGAGTCTCCCAGCCCACGATCGTGTCCGGGTGACCCCTGGGCTGTACAGGTATGCCTGCCGCTCCTGAACCAGCTCGGGCGCATCGGCCACGAGCAACATCCTGACCTCGTCGACGTCCCCGGCGACCGCGAGTGCCTCGAACCGGTCCTCTGGCACCAGCCTGGCCCTGGGCTCGGGCGATAGCATCGACGCCACCTGACCCAACAACTCATGGTCCGCCTCGTTGATGACCCGAACGCCACCGGGGCCCTGAAAGGAGCGCCCGATGACCTCCGAGCGGACGCCTATCGACAAGGCTCGGATCACCCGATCGACGGGTGCCTGGCCATCAGCCACGAAGTACCGGCTCCGGCTCAGGTCCCCCCACAGCCGATAGCGCCCGTACCTGAACCTCGGATGGTTGATGGTCTTCGCTTTGGCCACCAGCTCGGCCACCAGCACATACGCCCCATCGCTCGGTCGTCTGGAGAAGGCCCAGAGCGAGTCCCCGAGTTCGATCCGATGCAGCCCCTTGGACTTCTGGTTCAGGTGGTACCCCACGCCATACCGCAGGTCCCGCTGGAAGTTGTCCCATCGCCAGTAGTACAGCAGCGGCAAGGCCTCAGCCCCCACCCAACGCCGGCAACCTGAACACCCCGCCCTTCTCCGGCTCCCGATGCCACCGGATGAACTCCTCCCGCACCGGCTCACACCCCGGTAGCGGCGCTCGCAGCGGCTTCCCATGCAGATCCCGCAATCGCCCCACCGCCTCATCGCTCCCCGTGAACTGTGCTGACACCAGGATCTTGCGATCGTCCGTCAACGACCAGGCCCCGCGATCCAGCAGCATGTGCATGGTTGGATCCAGCACCAGGCCATTCCCGACGATGTCGGGCCCTCCCAGGGCATGCCACTTCACGTGCGCCGCCTGCACCCCGAAGAAGCCACGCCCGCCCAGCGCGGCGCGGAACCCGGTGGCCGCGCAGCGATGTTCGTAGGCCCGGAGCACCAGGCGGCGGAACTCGGGATCGCGGGTGCGCCCGCCCGTGAGGCTCCCCGCAGCCGCGTCTGCCGCGACGGGCGGCGCCGAGAGGGAGAGGGACTCGAGCCCGGTCTCCACGCGCAAGCTGTCGTGGAGCGAGTCTGCGAAGTGGCTGTCCAACAGCTCCTGTACGACCCGAGCCATCAGCTCCCGATCCGCCAGCAGCGCCTCCGACACCACCGCAGGCAGCGCACCAGCGGTCTCTCGCAGCGCCCTCAACCGAGGGATCCCGTTCATCTGTTTGGGCAGCGCGTCCACCCCGGGAACCTCCCAGAGCCCATCGCTCCGAAGGTGCCAGTACGGGTACATGGGCTGGTGCTTGCCCCGCCTGGGCGGCGCGTACTCGTCCAGCAGTGGCAGCAGCCTCTCCTCGACCTCCTCGAACGGCAGCTCGTGCCGCCCCTGTAGCAGCTGCCCCAGCGCCACCAGCAGCAGCAGTGGCTTGTGCGGTGCGCGACGCTCGCCTTGCTGCCACACCCTCAGCTTGGCGATGGCTTCGAGGATCTCGGCTCGGTTGTACACCCGGCTACCTCCCGTCCCGCTCGGATGACAGGTGGTTGCCCCGCTCGGGCACCACCCAGCGCACCCCGCCCCGCGGGTCCTCCACATCTCCCTCGAACCGTGGGATCAGGTGCACGTGCAGGTGCATTACGGTCTGCCCGGCTGCGGAGCCTACATTGATGCCGATGTTGTAGCCGCAGGGCGGGCTTGGCTGTTGGTCCAGTGCTGCCTTCGCTTCTCCCAGCAAGGCCATGATCGCGACCTGCTCCTCGGGCGTGGCCTCGAACCAGCTCTCCAGATGCCGTCGAGGAATCACCAGTGTATGCCCCGGATTCACCGGGTAGCCATCCCGGATGACCACAGCGAGTTCGTTCTCGGCGACCACGCGCTGCTCGGCGATCTGGCAGAAGGGACACGGCAAGGTGAAATGCGCCTCCTCAGGCCACCGATGCTACCACGAGCATGAACGCACACCCCACCTGTGCCACAATCCCCACGCCATGCCCTCCCTCGCCACCCACCTCAAACACGCCATGCTCGCCGCCCCTCCCCAGGGCTGGCGCCCCGTAGGCACCGAACACCCCCTCCTCCCTCCCCACGTCTCCACCCGCCTCGGCTACACCCCCAAAGCCGACCTGGTGGTCGAGTCCATCGACACCGGCCGGCGCCTCTGGATCGAGCTCGAGATCTCCCGCGCCGATCCCGTCGCCAACCACGCCAAGTTCGCCGCCCTCAGCCAGCTGCACCCCATCGAAGGCACCTTCGTCTCCATGATGAGCCCGGACATCAAGTCCGGAAAGCGCGTGGTCGGCGCCCACGCCATCAACATGATGCGGCAGCTGAACCTCGACGCCTTCCAGACCTCGCTCCTCCCCCAGCTGACCGGCCCCCAGATCAAGGCCCTCAACAGCGTGCCCCTCGAAGAGGTGCAGCGCCGGTGCCCTCCCATCGGCGACGAGTGGAAGCGCCTGATCGCGGTGGTGAAGCCCCTGCACCAGACCGCCACCCACCGCATCCTGTTCGTGGGCAACCTCGACGAGGTGGGCTGGAACGCCCATCGCTGGAACAAGGCCGTCGCCACCCCCCAGGGCCGCCGGCTCTGGGGCGGCAAGCGCGGCCGGCGCACGGTGCAGCACTTCGTCCACGCCCCCTTCGACGACCTGTTCGCCCCCAGCAAGTTCGCCGCCTTCGTCCCCTCGGGCGGCCACGGCGGCATGAGCATGGACCTGTACGCCGACCTCGACGAGAGCGAGACCCGCTTCGACGGCCACATCGCCTGGCAGCACCTCGAGCGCCTCGGCTACACCCAGACTCGAGACCCCGTGATCCTCGCCAAGTTCTGGGACTGGCAGCAGCGCCACCAGGCCGTGCTGACCGTGCTGAGGAAGTCCCCGATCATCTGGAAGCCTCCCCCGTGGCTGTAGGGCAGGGCGGTCAATCCCCCACCACCCCCCCCAACCCCTCCACAACCACCTCCCGCGAAACCACCCCATCCCGCATCAGGGGCAAAAACGCCGTCTCACACCCCTGCCGACTCTCCACAAAACTCCCCCGCTGACCCTTCACGCGCCTCCTCCCCGCAGCCGGGTACAACAGCACCCCCCTCTCCGCCTCCCAGTGCCGGCAGTAGGCATACATCTGCCGCAGGTCCCCCATCGCCGGGCTCCCATGCTGGGGCAGCTTCCACTTGGTGTCCACCACCACGCGCCGACTTCCACACGGCGACCGCAGCACCAGGTCCGGCCTCAGAATCCGCGTCATCCCCGCGGTCTTCCAGAACGCCTTCGTGCTCTGCGCTTCCACCTTCCACCCCGGCAGCGCGTGCCGAGCCAACCGCGCCACGAACACCTCGAACAGCCGGTTCATGTCGAACAGCAGCGCCACCACCGGCGCCTGCCCGAAGGAAAGCTCCGGCCCTTGGGCCAGGATCAGCGGCTTGGCGATCTCGATGGCCGGCCCGTAGTGGGCTGCGCTGCGGGGCAGCTTCATCGACGCCAGGGTGGAGGCATCCAGCCGGCCGACCTCGATCTCCGGAAACGCGTCCCGATACGCGTGCGCCTGCAGCTGCAGGCGCCTGGACACGGGCAGCCGGGCCACCACCTCCAGGGCCTTCAGCAGCACCTGGTTGGGCAGGGTCTCGAAGTCGAACTCCTGGCTCTGCACGTAGAAGCGCTCGGGGTGCAGCGCGTTGCGGGCGATGTTCTTCGAGCACAGCAGCCGGCCCCGCAGCTGCCGCAGGTCGTGCTCCACGATGCGATAGCCGCGCACCAGCCCGCCCCGCAGGATGCGGCCGTAGCGCTCGAGGTAGCTGGCGGCGAACAGCTCCAGCAGCCCCCGCTGTCGTAGCTGCAGCCCTGTGGGAGCTTGGGTCTGGATGCGCAGCCCGGCGGCCAGCCGCAGCATCATCAACAGCACATCGCGCCAGGCCTTTGCGCTCTGCTCACCCCCGCGCCGGTCCGCCGCCTTGGGCAAGATCTCGATGCACAGCTCCCCCACCTGGATCACGCCGACGTGCTGGGTGAAGCGCACGCTGTCCCGCCCCACCACGATGCGGTGCCCGCCCTCGGCCTCCGAGAACTGAGCCAAGGCCTTGTGGGCCTGGTCGCTCAGGCGCACGGGCTCGCCATCGGTCCCCTTGCGGGCCTGACCAACCCGGATGCGTTCGTGCTCGAAGACCTGCAGGACGGGCAAGCTCAGCCCTCCGGGTCGTAGATGCTGCGGAAGTCCTCGGCACTCAGCTGGTCGATGGGCTCGAGCTCGAAGACGGCCTGGCCGTCCCAGGCGTCGTACGTGTCGGTGTCGAACTCGGCCAGGGGCACATCCTCGAGCTTGCGCCGCTGCACGAAGCCCTTGCCCAGCACCAGCCCGATGCGGCCGTAGTCCTCGTAGAAGTACTCCTGCAGCAGCGGCACGATCTTCTTGCTGAACACCTCGATCAGCTCGTCGGTGCCGCTGCTGTCGGACAGCCCCATGAAGTAGCTGTGCCCGATCTGGTGGTCCCGGTCGTACAGCCGCTCGATGCGTGCGTTGATGGTCTGCAGCAGCCGCCCCACGTGCACGGTCTCGTCGATCTCGAAGTCCAGCAGCTCGTACTCGGGCTTCAGCTCCCGGAACGCGAAGCGCCGCCGCAAGGCGGTGTCCAAAGCCTGCACGCTGCGGTCGGCGGTGTTCATGGTGCCGATGATGTACAGGTTGCTCGGTACCCCGAACTTCCGCCCGGAGTGGGGCAGGGTGACGATCAGCTCCTGCTCGGCCCCCAGCCGCTTGTCGGGCTCGATGAGCGTGATCAGCTCCCCGAAGATCTGCGGCACATTCCCCCGGCTGATCTCGTCGATGAACACCCCAAAGGGCGGCGCCCCCTCCAACAGCCTCGCCCGCGTGGCCGCGTCCTCGTCGCAGAAGTCGTGGATGCTGCCCGGATACCCGGTGAGCTGCACAGCGCGGGTACAGGCCTGCTTGAACATGCCCGACCTGATGTTGTACGCCACCTGCGCCGGCCCATCCCCCTCGCTGACCAGCTCGGGCCGGATGCCCTCGATGAAGTCTTCGTAGGTGGTGCTGGGGTGGAAGGTGGTGAACAGGTGGTTCTGGATGGTCCCCTGCACATCCGG
>CAZHIK010000694.1:0-5317 GCA_964532635.1 uncultured Enterobacterales bacterium | reverse complement strand
CTCGATGAACTGGTACTAATCCCAGTCCCAGTCGCCGCCCGAGCTCTCGTAGTACCACTCGACCCCCGGGGTGGAAACCTCCATCAGGTCCAGGTCGTCCAGCACCCAGCCAGCGTCACCGGCGTAGAGCAGCAGGAAGAAGCGGCCCGAGCAAACTTCGGGGACCTCTCCGCCCAGTCCCGAGGCCTGGCTCACACCATCGAAGGGCCGCGACCAGCGCGGTGTGCCCTCGACCTCCACCCACATGAACGGACCGAAGCTCAGCAGCGGCAGCGTCCGCTCGGTGCGGGTCACGTCCAGCCCTCCGACCTCCACCCCGCACATGGTGCTGGCGGTCTCGGCGTCATCCAGGAGCGCGGCGGCGACAAAGGCCAGGATCACCGAGTCCCGCGGCGCCTCGAGGAAGCCCCAGTCGCAGCCGCAGCCCCGGCGATCCACCTCCACACCGGGCCCGCAGCAGCTCTCGCAGCCGCAGCCCTGGGCGCAGCTGCAGACCAGGTCGCACTCCCCGCAGCCCAGGGCGAGCAGGGCGTACAGGGCGAGCCACAACAGCACGCGCACCCCACGGCGGGGATTGTGCAGCGGGCTGGCGAGTCGCAGGCGCTGCATCACTCCTCCTCGGCCTCGGCCTCGGGGTCGATATCCAGCAGCCGGACCACCTCCCGCACCGAGGCGATGCTCGACTCCTGGTCCTTCACCAACAGGCTGTCCCCCACCAGGGTCAGGTGGCCCGCATGGCTCACGCAGCAGCCGCAAGCGGCCTCGGCGATGGTGCGGGCATCGCCGTGCTGGATGGGCACGACGTAGGTCTGCATCCGTCGGGCTCCCCCCTCCGAGGCGATGGCGCGATGGCGGTAGGTGGGCTCGGCCTCGAGGGCCAAGACTCCCCGGGGAAAGCCGATCCAGACGCCCATGGTCTCCCGCAGCAGGGTGACCAGATCCTCGAATTCGCCCTCCGGCAGGACGCCGGTGATCCGGGTTCCACGCAGCCTGGGATCCAGCCCCACGGGCAGCTCGAGCAGCTCCCCCAGCCGCAGGGCCACATCCTCGATGGGCGCGTCCTCGAACACCGCGTGGACCACCACGGGACCGAAGTGCTGGCGGAAGCGCGCTTCCTCGATGAGGGGATCGGGCGCTGCGCCTGGATCGGGCTGGGGCGCCTCGGGCAGCGGACCTCGCAGCTCCAGCTCCAGCTGCGTGGCCGGCAGCTCGGAAAGCGGCGGCCGCGCATAGCTCTGGTGGTCGCAGTTGAAGGCGGCGGAGGCCTGGGGCTCCACGTGGTGGGCACAGGCCAGCAGGAACAGCAACGCGAAGGACATGGTGAGCCTCCTCCCCTGGCATCCTACCGAGGATCCACCCGCGGAGTGCTACCATGCCCCAGGAGGTGGCGTGAGCGCTCGCGTGGTCCCGGTCCTGCTCGCTGTGCTGGCTGCGGCGCCGGCCCGGGCGGGGGACGAGCTCGAGGAGGTCCAGCGGCTCTTCGATGAGGAGCGGTGGTTCGATGCGCTGGTGGCCCTGAAGCGAATGGACGAGCCGGCCCGGTACCGCAGCGATCAGCGGCACCCCGAGCTGGAGCGGCGCATCCTGTGGCAACTGGGCGAGCCCTATGCCGTGGCGATGCACGCCTACTACGAAGTCTACGAGCGCTGGTATCCGGAGGCCCAGGCCACTCGCTCCACGTTGGTCTGGAGCCACGCCTCCCTGGCGCACATCGACACGGGGGGTCCTTGGTCGGCCCACGAGGATCAGGGTGCCATTCGCCGGATGCTCACCACCACACCCACCCCCCTGTGGAGCCTCGAGGCCCCCTTCGAGCCCGTGCCCGAGAGCGCGCGTGCCCCCGAGCCGCCGCCCCCCGGACCGGGCGTCTACCAGCAGCGGATCGAGATCGACCCCACACCCACCATCACCGAAGAGGAGCCCTTCGAGGTCGAGCTGGACGGCATGACGGTGCGGATTTCCGACGCCACGCGCTGGGAGGGCGCCATCCGCGAGGTCCAGGTACGCGAAACCCCCGACGGCCCGTGGCTGGGTCCCTGGGAACTCCACCTGGACGGGCTCGAGTACACCTTCCACCTGTCCTCGCCTTCCGAGGGGCCCGCCAGCGAAGACGGGGAGCTACGCCTCCAGGTGGTCCAGCGCCGAATCGGGCCAGGGCGCTACCGGGACCCCGACTACGAACTGGAGACCACCTCCCTCCGGGTCGACCTCGAGCGCCTGGGGGCCGACAGCGACGGCGACGGCCTGACCGACGAAGAGGAGCGTCTGTGGATCACCGATCCGGCCCGGGCCGACACGGACGGAGACGGCCTGCTGGACCCCGATGACCCCCAGCCCCTCGCACCCGCCCAGGGCGAGCCGAGCCGCGAGGCGCTGGCGGTGGGTTGGGCGCTGAACCTGATGCTGCAGCCCGTCGAGTGGCGGGGCTTGGGCGACACCCACTACCCCGCCTGTGACGCGGAGCTTCCCCCCGCGCCCATCCACGTTCGGTGGCCCATCCGCATCGTGGCCCCCAGCCTGGACCTGACGGGTTCGCCCTTCGAGCACCGGGTGGTGGCGATCCCCCCCGGGCTGTACCGCGAGCACATCTTCGAGCAGACCCAGGGCCAGGTGGTGGGTAGCGCCGGCACCGCCTGGGCCGCTCGCTGGGCCTTCTCCATCCCCGACCTGGTGCTGGACGAGGACGGGGAGCGCGCCTTGATCACCTTCAGCCGCGACCCACGACTGCGCTGGGGCAACACCGTGGTGCTGCGCTGGGTCGAAGACGCCTGGGAGGTCGAAGAGGTGATCGAGTGCGCGAAGGGCCCCAGCGGCTGGACCGACTATGGGCCGTCACTATAGGCACGGTCCACCATGCCTACCGAATCCCCAGTCTTCGATCTCAGCGACAAGACCATCCTGGTCACCGGCGCCAACAGCGGCATCGGGCTCGAGACCACCCGCGCCTTGGCGGCCATGGGCGCCCGGATCGTCATGGCCTGCCGCAGCGCGGAGCGGGCCGAGGCCGCGACGGCGGACGTCCGCAAGGGCCTGCCCAATGCCCGGCTGGAGTCCATGTCCCTGGACCTGGGCTCCCTACGGGCCATCCGCGACTTCGCCCCGGCGTTCGCGGACCGCTACCCGAAGCTCGACGTGCTGATCAACAACGCCGGCTGCTTCTCCATGAAGCGCCAGGAGACCGTCGACGGCTTCGAGCAGACCTTCGGGGTCAACCACCTGGGCACCTTCCTGCTCACGAACCTGCTGCTGCCCTGCCTGCAGGCCACCCCTGGCTCCCGCATCGTCACCCTGGCCTCGGCGGCCCACTACCACGGCAAGCTCGACCTCGACGACGCCCACATCCGGCAGCGCTACTCGAGCTTCCCGGCCTACGCGACCTCCAAGCTGGCCAACGTGGCGTTCAGCCTCGAGCTGGCCCAGCGCCTGGGCGCCGACGGGCCCACGTCCAACGCGGTGCACCCCGGCCACGTGGCCACCAACATCTGGCCCGGCGACGGCTGGTTCGCGCGGGCGTTCAGCGCTGTCAACCGGCTGTTCGCCACCACCCCGGAGCAGGGTGCGGAGCCCAGCGTGCTGCTGGCCTCGGACACGAGCCTCGATGGGGTGACGGGCCGCTACTACGACCGCCTCGAGCCCAAAGAGCCCGCGCCGCTGGCGAAGGACCCGGAGTTCCGGGCCCAGCTGTGGCAGCGCAGCGCGGAGTTGGTGGGGTTGGCGTAGCCAGCTCGCCGGCTACCGCCCGCCAGTCTCCCGCTGAGACTCGATGAACGCCTGAATCCTATCGATGCTGCCGGTGTGCACCGGCCTCGCCTTCGCGAGCAGGTCGGTGTCCTCGATGAACTGCCCCGCATCGGGATCGAAGACGAAGATGCAGGGATGCTGGAAGGGCTCAGCACCCTCGGGGCCGATGCCGGTGGACCACTCGTTGATGGCGGTGATGTCGGGCTGGCCGTCGCCGTTCATGTCACGGAAGGCCACAGCTACCACGCCCTCGAAGCTCGACCAGCTGTCGGCGGGCACGATGGTCTGCAGGGTGGCCCCGTCCGCGTCCATGATCCGGTAAGCCACCTTGGGCAGGTCGTGCTCGTCCCTGAAGAACGTGCTCGCGAAGTAGGCGCTGTTGGCCATGGGCAGCTGCACGGCGAAGCTCTGGGGGCTGAAGATCTCGGCCCCTTCGGCAACAAGGAGATCGTGGAGCTTCACCAGCACGTCCATGGAGATGCGGTAGGCATCGGGCGCCCCCGATCCCCCCGAGGCCAGGATGGGCCCCTTCCAGCGCTCGGCCAGCGCATGGATGCTGTCCTTTACCGCCTGCTTGCAGTCACCGGAGCCGCAGTTGGTCACCGCCAGGTAGGCCAGGTCCCGACCGGGCACGAGCACGTTGCGGGCGTACCACATGGAGTTGCTGCCCGAGTGGGTCAGGGCGTGCTCCCCCAGCCACTCGGGCTCGAGGGAGCCCCAGCCCATGGCGTAGTCGTCCAGCCGCGGGCGGTGAAGCTCGGCCCAGATCTCCTCGGACAGGTAGTCGCCGCGCTCACCCCGGGCGCCGTCCACGTGGGCGCCTACGAAGCGGGCCCAGCTTGCCAAGGTGAAGTGCAGCGTGCCAGCGGGCTCGATGGCCCGGGGGTTGTCGGCGATGGGCACTGGCTCCACGGGGATGAGGTTGCCGATGTTGCCCGCGTGGCCCAGGGGGCTGGGGGGCGGCGGCGGGCCGAAGCCCCAGTCCACCACGCCCAGGGGCCCGAAGACCTCCTGCTGCATCAGCTCGGTGTAGCTCTTCCCCGTAGCCGCCTCGGCCATGGCGGCCGCAGCCGCGAAGCCGAGGTTCGAGTACAGGTACTCGGTTCCCGGCCCGCTCATCGGAGCATCGGCGAGCACAGCCTGGAGCATGGTGCGGCGGGCCTGGTCGGGCGACTCGGAGCTGACCATCAGTCGCACCATCCACAGCTTGCCGGGGTTGGCAGGCAGGCCCGAGCTGTGGGTGAGCAAGTGCTCGAGGGTCACCTGCGACCAGGCGGGATCGGGCTCGAGGTCCGCCAGAACTTCTCCCAGGGTGTCGTCCCAGGACAGCACGCCCTGCTGCACCAGCCGGGCCACCATGGTGGCGGTCATGGCCTTGGCGTTCGAGCCGATGTGCCAGTACTCGTCCACAGACACGGTCCCGTCACCATCGGCCCGGTCGAGCCCGATGGCCTCCACGGCGATGATCTCCCCGTCCTGGACCACGGCAGCCGCCAGGGCCGGTACGCCGTGTTTTTCCCGGATGGGCTCCAGCACGGACACCAGGTCGCTGGCGTCGACCGGAGCCCTCAGCGTG
>CAZHIK010000693.1:0-5321 GCA_964532635.1 uncultured Enterobacterales bacterium | reverse complement strand
CACGCCAGCCGCGTCCACGATGGGAAGGCCGGTATCACGGCCATAGCCCCCCTCGGAGCCTGACAGCGTGACAAGGTGGGAGCGGGCGGAGCGCGCCGAACGACAAGCTGTCAGAGCAGATCGTCCTCGATCAGCGCCCCCAGCAGGGAGACAGCGTTGCCCGCCGCTCCGAAGCGCAGCTCGTCGGCCGCGGCCCAGAGATGAACCGCGCCCCCCGAGGGATCGTCCCGGAGCCGTCCCACCTGCAGCGCGGTGTGGCCGTCGGCACCTCGCGGTCGGGGCAGCTTGGACGCCGCGCCGGCGAGGAGCTCGACACCGGGGGCGGAGCCCAACAACTGGCCCACTCGCTCAGCGTCCAGGCCGGTATCGGTCTCGATCTGCAGCGCGAAGCAGACGCCGTTGAACCAGGGACCGATGATGGAGGTCAGAGCGAAGCGCTCGGGGGGCAGGCGGAGCAGACCTGCTGCCTGGGCGCTGCTGCGCAGCTCATGGTCCGACCAGCCCGAGGGCCCAGCCTCGCCGATCAGGGGCTCGATGTCGAAGGCCAGGCCTTCCGCGAAGACGACCCGCTGCGGCGTGCGGCTGTTGAACAGCGACACCACCTGGTTGGACAGCTCCTCCACGCCGCCACGGCCGGCCACAGCGGCGCTATGCATGACGGTGCCCCGACAGCGGAGGTCCCCCGCATGGGCCCGCAGAGGCGCCAGCAGAGTGACCAGCGCCACCACCTCGGGACGGGGGGAAGCCACCGCCTGGTGCTCGCGAAAGTCCTGCAGCTCCATGCGGTTGGCGTGGGGCACCACCAGGGGCACGCCCTGATCGGGACCGAGGGTCCCCGTCAGGTCGATCACCGGCACGCCCTCGTCCAGCGCCGCGCGGATGGGCTCCCCCGCGACATCGGGGGGTACGGCGTAGATCACCAGGTCGCAGGTGGAGACCGTCTCTGGCAGCAGGTTTTCAACCCGCACGTTGCCACCACCCACCTCGACGGTGTGGCTGCGGCAGGCGGGGGAGGCCATGGGGACCACCGCCCCGATGGGCAGCTCTACCTGGTTGAGCAGGGCGATGATCTCACGACCCACGGCCCCGGTTGCACCGGCGACGCCGATGCGCAGCTTGCGTTCACTCATCGTCTCCCTCGCGCCAGCCTCGCGGGCTAGCCGTTGCGGCGGTGCTCCGCCAGGATCTGGAGGATGCGGTCCTTGCCGCGCAGCTTTTTCTTCTTGAGGCGAGCCATCTCGAGGCGTTCGGTGTCCGACAGGTAGCGGCGACTGCTCATCTCATCGAGCTGGTCTTCGAAGGCCCTGTGGGCTGTGACCAGCGCATTCAGCTCTTGGTGGGAAGGAGCCAGCTGCTCGATGAGCTTGCGATCGTCGTCGTTCATCCGTCCTCCGGAGGTCGTCGATTGAAAGGGGCACACTCGAGAATAGCACGTCGCGCCTTGTTCCCGGGCACTGCTCACCGTGGGGGCCCTGGGGGGGCCAGATCGGCGGGAGGGACGGCGTCGGGGGGCCTGAGGTAGTGGATCGCCACGGCGTGGGCGGGCACTCCGGCACCGCTGGCGAGCAGGACGCTCCCCAGCCTGGCCAGGGCTGGCGCCGGGTTGGCGTCGGGCTGCACCGCCACCCGGTGACCGGCCTCGACGAGGGTGGTGCGGCCCACCGCCGCGCCCTCCCCCACCGCCACGCATGGCGCATCGGGGAGCAGCTCGGGCAGGGGCAGGTCCCGCTCGGCGCCCAGCAGCTCGGGGGCCTGGGATCGGGCGTCGTAGAGTCCGCCGTAGAAGCGCCCCTTGCGGGCATCGAGCAGGGCGAGCACCCGAGGCTCTCCCGGCACCATCGCCGCGCGGACGCGCAGGGACGAGACGGACACCACCGGGCAGCCCCAGGCCGAGGCCAGGCCCAGCGCGGTGGCCACGCCCACCCGCAGGCCGGTGAATGCACCCGGGCCCGCGGACAGGGCAACAGCGTCGGGTCGCCGATCTCGGAGCAGCTCCCGCACCGCCGGGGCCAGCCGGGCCTCGGCTCCACGCACCACGCGCGCACACCAGGAGCCCTCGAGGCGGCCACCGCGGAGCAGCGCGAGGCCAGCCACGGGACCGGCGGTGTCCACCGCGAGGATGAGGGGACCCGACATCAGCCTTCCCCTCCGAAGATCCGTCGCAGCACGTCGTTGTAGGTCACGAAGATCATCAGCGCCACCAGCAGCATCACCCCAACGATCTGGGCCCGCTCGCGGAACAGGGGGGAGACCGGTCGGCCTCGGATGGCCTCGAGGCTGTAGAACAGCAGGTGGCCGCCATCGAGCACAGGCACGGGGAGCAGGTTGAAGATGCCAACGGAGATGGAGATCATGCCAAGCAGGCGAGAGAAGCTCATCCAGCCCGACCTGGCAGCCTGGGTGGTCTGGGCCACGATCTCGAGCGGTCCTCCCAAGCTCTTCTTCATGGAAGCTTCGCCCGTGATCAGCATGGTGAGCTGCTCGAGGGTGTAGCGGACCAGCAGCACCGAGTCGCGGCCAGCGCGGCTGACGGCCTGGGGCAAGGAGTAGTAGACACGGACCTGTGGATTGTCGGCCCAGCCACCCATGCTGGCTACCCCGATGCGGGGGCGCCACTGGAAGCGACCCCGAGCGTCGGTGACCTTCTGCACATCGGGCAGCATGGCCAGCTGGTAGGCGCCGTCATCCTGCAGCACGGTGAGGGTCACTTCGGTGGCCCGACGCTCGTCACCCTCTTCCACCATGGTGACCGCCACGCCCCGCAGCACCTCGAACCAGTTGCGCACCCGCTGGCCATCGATGGCGAGCAGGAAGCCGCCCTGCTTCAGGCCGGCTTCCTTCGCTGCGGACTCGTCGGAGAAGCCGCCGACGAACAGGGTGGCCGTCTGAAGACCCCACTGGTCCACAGCGGGCTCGTTCAGGATGGCCCTCACCGAGGGGGGGATCCAGGCGTCGTCGGCCCTCAGCGTCGCCTCCAGGGTCTCTTCACCGTGAAGCCAGCTGACGGCTACGGACTCGCCGGCGTCGGCCAGCAGTCGCTGCACCTGGGGCCAGGTCTCCACGGGCTCGCCGGCCACTGTGAGCAGCAGATCTCCAGAGGCGATGCCCGCCAGCCCCGCGGGAGACTGGCTGTGGAGCACACCCACATGGGACGAGGGCACGTCGAAGCGGAGGCCGAAGTCGTAGGGCGAGCCGTTGGACAGCGCGTCTTCGGGCCACGGCAGCTCGATGGCCAGGCGCTCGCCGTCACGCTCCACCAAGAGGTGAACGGGGCTGCGCCCAGCAGCGGCAGCCTCCCAGTGCTCGACCATCTCCTCCCAGGTCTCGACAGACTGCCCCGAGACCTCGAGCACGGTGTCGCCGGGCAGCACGCCCACCTGGGCTGCGGGGCTGTCGCCCACCACCGTACCGACCACCGAGGCCAGCTGCGGCTCACCCGCCATGAACAGCACCACGAACACGAAGAAGGGCACCACGAGGTTGGCAGCCGGACCCGCCGCGTAGATCAGCAGGCGCTTCCAGACCGCGACATCCTGCAGGGCCCACTCCCCACGCCGTGGGGCAGGGGGCTCCGCCTCGACGCGGGAGACCGATGCATCGGCGGCCCGCTCGGCCTCGTACTCCTCGACCTCGAAGGGATCGGCGCCCCACATGCGGACGTAGCCGCCGAAGGGGATGGCCGAGATCCGATAGTCGGTGCCCTTCCAGCGAACCCCGAAGATGCGGTGACCGAAGCCGAAGCTGTAGGTGATGACCCGCACCCCGAAGAGCTTGGCCACCAGGAAGTGCCCCGTCTCGTGAACGAAGATGAGCAAGCCCAGGGCGATGAAGCCGAAGACGATGGTGAGGGGGGTGAACATGGACAGGAGCTATGAACCCAGCAGTGCGTAGACAGGGGGAAGCTCGGCAACCTGAATGACCCAGGACACCACCAGGTAGAGGACGGGTCCGGCGAAGAGCACCGAGTCCACCCGGTCCAGGATTCCACCGTGGCCGGGCAGGATGCCGCCGGAGTCCTTGACGCCGAAGGCCCGCTTGAGCAGCGACTCCGCCAGATCACCCAGCACACCGAAGATGTCGAGCACGCCACCCAGAGCTGCCATGACGATCCAGGAAGCCTGCAGATCGAAGAGCCAGCCGAAGAGCACGGCCCCCGCCATGGCGGTGACGAAGCCACCGATGGCCCCCTCCCAGGTCTTCTTGGGGCTCAAGCGGGGAGCCAGCTTGCGACGCCCGAGGGTGCGACCCGCGAAGTAGGCTCCCGTGTCCCCCAGCCAGCTCGCGGCCAGCAGGACGAACAGCCAGCCCACGCCATCGTCCAGGCGCCGGATCAGCGGGAGGAAGGCGAACAGGCCACCCACGTAGACCGCCCCGAGCAGCAAGCGCGCGAGCCGGTCGGCGGAGCCGTCGATGCGGTCGGTGCTGCCCATGACGAGCAGGAAGGCACCCAGGGTGATGCCCACCACGACCGGGCCCAGCATGGCGAGGCCACCATAGACGGCGGCGACGAAGACCGCCACGGCCGCACCGGCCACGCCCACACGGAGCACGGGATCATCGGGGAAGGCCATGCGGCCGTACTCGAACAGCGCGACCCCCATGGCGGCCCACACGAACAGGTCCACCACGAGCACGCCGCCCCACAGCAGCGAAGGCACCAGGATGGCCACGCCGATCAGCCCGGCTGCGAGACGGGCGAACATGCTAGCGTGCCTCCGAGGCGACTGGCTTGCCCAGGCCGCCGTAGCGTCGCTCGCGCCGCTGGTAGGAGGCGACGGCCTCGAGGAGCTGGGGCTTGCGGAACTCGGGCCAGAAGACGTCGGTGACGTAGATCTCCGCGTAGGCGACCTGCCACATCAGGAAGTTGGACAGGCGCAGCTCACCCGAGGTGCGGATCACGAGATCGGGATCGGGCTGACCCGCCGTCTGGAGTCGCGAGGAGATCAAGGCCTCGTCGATGGCGCTGACAGGCAGAGCGCCCCGCCGCACATCCTCGGCGATGGAGCGCACGCCTTCGACGATCTCGGCCCGGGAGCCATAGGAGACGGCCAAGTTGAGGTCCATCACGGTGCGGCCGGTATCGGTCACCCGGCAGGCCTCGCGCGCGATGGCCTGGACAGGCTTGGGCAGGCGGTCGGTCTGACCGATCATGCGCAGCCGGATGCCGGTGTCCAGCATCTCCTGCCGCTCGGAGAGCAGGTACCGCTTGAGCAGCGACATCAGCGCCCGCACTTCATCGCGCGGGCGCTTCCAGTTCTCCGTGGAGAAGGAGTAGAGGGTCAGGACCTCGACGCCCAGAGCCCGGGCCGCTCGCACCACCT
>CAZHIK010000692.1:0-5321 GCA_964532635.1 uncultured Enterobacterales bacterium | reverse complement strand
GGGGGGGGGGCGGCCCGTCGGGGGGGGGGGTGCTCGGTGGCGTGTTCGGCATCTCCAGCGCGGGCGGGATGACGGGGGGCTCCGGCAGCGCGGGCGGCTCGGAGGAGATCGCCGGCAGGGTCTTTTCGCCGATGTCCTCCAGGGGGGCACGACGGATGCGTGCGAGCAGCTCGGGGGAGACCACCTCCGTGGCCATCTCCTCGGAGGGTTCTTCGGTGGCCGGCTCGCGCGGCGGGCCGAATGACGCGTCGAGGGCCGCCATCTGCGCCGGATCCCTGGGGGTCACGGTGGTGGGGTGATCCTCCATGGGATCGGGCAGCACGGGGCCTCGGGCAGGCTTGGAGGGGTCGTCGAGGCCTCGGCGGGCCTTGGTCGGATCCAGCTGCTCCCAGAGGTTGGGGATGACCGCCGGGGCCCAGGTGCGCAGCCGCGGCGAGCGCTGCTCGAGCGCCTGGGCCCGCAGCTCGCGGGCGAAGTCGGCCGGCGAGAGGCGCGCGTTGGGATCGAAGGCCAGGGTGGCGCGCACGATGCGGACCAGCTCTTCCCAGCCAGCTTGGCCCACCTTGGCGGCGATGCGGGTGGTGGTGCGGCGCAGGATTCGCTCGTGACCTTCCTCGCTGTTGGCCGGTGGGGGCGGCGGGGCACCGGTGAGCAGGTGGACCAGCAGGGCGCCGAGCCCGTACGCGCTGGGGCGCTCTGGTTCGAGGCCCTCGGGGGGGGCGTAGCCTTCGGGACATTCGGGCAGTTCTTTGCCCGCCAGCGCAGCGCGGAAGCCGGCCAGCTTGATCCGACCCAGGGGGTCGATCAGGATCTCGCCCGGCTCCGGGCCGGGGTGGATCACGTGGGCTTCGTCTTCGCCAGGGATGGGCGCCGTGGCTGCGTCGAAGGCGGCGGCGACGATGGCGACGATCTCGACCGTCGCTCGGAGGGGGATGGCCTGGTGTCGCTCTTCGAGGAGCTTGGTGGTGTGGGCCAGGTCGATGCCCTCGAAGGCCTGGACCACGACAGCGGCCTTGCCGCCGAAGGCGGTGACGTGTTCGACCCGCAACACGTCCTGGTGCTGGATGAGGGCCAGGACCTTGATCTCTCGGCGGAGGGCCTGCAGCTGCTTGGGTTCGGAAGAGATGTCGGGAAGCTGGCGGATGAGGACACGCTTGACCTTCCCCTCGGTGTCGGTCAGCCGACCCAGCCGAACACCAGGTCGCCAGGTTCGATATCGACCCACCAGCTTGAGCTTTGCCGCGGCCACGATGCGCACTCTCAGGTTTGAGCGCCTGGGCGCTGTTCCAGGCGATCGTAGCACGCTGGGCGGGGGAGTGGGATACCGGGCGGTGGGTGAAGGCTCACCCCATGGGGGGCACGCGCGTGACGATCGGCCCGATCCTGATAATGGTGGCCGCACGCGGGGGACCCAGCCCCCTTGCCCGAGGTGCCCCATGTCCGATCCGAGCGACACCAGCGAACTGACCGACGAGAAACTCGAAGCGCTCGATCCCATGGGCGACTCCAAGCGGAAGCCCCGCAAGGTGCCTTCCACCATGCCGGCGCTGTCCACGCCCCGCCAGTCCATGCCCGCTCGCGACCTGCTCAACCACTACCTGGCCGAGCTGCGCAAGTACCCGCTGTTGACCCCCGAGCAGGAGAAGGAAGCCGCGGTCGCCTACTACGAGCACGGCGATCAGGCGGCGGGCGAGCGCCTGGTGACCGCCAACCTTCGCTTGGTGGTCAAGCTGGCCTTCCAGTACCACCGGCAGTGGTCCAACGTGCTGGACCTCATCCAGGAAGGCAACGTGGGCCTCGTCCAGGCCCTGTCTCGCTACGATCCCTACCGGGGCATCCGCTTCTCGAGCTATGCCCAGTACTGGATCCGGGCGATGATCCTGCGCTTCCTGATGGACAACTACCGCCTGGTGCGCCTGGGCAGTACGCGGGCAGCGCGGCAGCTGTTCTTCCAGCTGCGCAAGGAGCGTGAGCGGCTCATCAAGGAAGGCCTCCAGCCCAAGACCAAGCTCATCGCCGAGCGCCTGTCCGTGCCGGAGCGCGAGGTCATCGCGGTGGACCGCCACATGCGTGCGCCCGCCATGTCCATCGACGCTCCCCTCTCCGATGGCGAAGGCCGCGCACTGGTCGACATCATGCCCGACGAGGACGCCGTGGGCCCCGACACCAGGGTCATGCGCGGCCAACTCCAGGACGTGATCAAGGAGAAGCTGGCGGTGTTCGCCGAGACCCTGCACGACGAGCGCGAGCTTGCGATCTGGCACGAGCGCCTGGTCGCCCAGGAGCCCCTCTCCCTCTCGGCCCTCGGCCAGCGCTTCGGTGTCAGCAAGGAGCGCATCCGCCAGCTCGAGGTTCGCATTCGCAGGAACCTGAAGAACTACCTGCGCAAGGAGATGGGGGACGAGATCGACTTCGAGTTCACCACCACCTAGCTCCCCCGCTCCCCGGGGGCGCCCAGGAGCGGACATGCCCCGACTCGCCACCGGCCTGCAGTGGCTGGACCGCCGCCTCGCTCGCCGAGCTCCCGTCCTCGACGCTCCCCCTCCCCCCCTCTGCGGTGGTCTCGGCGTCCTGCCGCCCGGCTGGCCCCCGGTCGGGGCGTATGGTCCTGTGATCCCGGTCCCTCCAGGGCGCGCGCCGGAGTTGACCGCCGGAGAGCCCTGGCACCGCCTTCACCCGGCGGGGATCGGCCCCACGCAACGCCGTGTCTGGCGGCTGGGATGGCTGGTGGCCTACGCGCGTCTGGCGGCCATGGGCGATGACGGGGCCCGCGAGCGCGCCCTCGAGGGCCTCGAGCGCTGGCTGGCGGAGGATCGTCCGGGGCGGGGCCCCGGCTGGGTACACACCACCGACCTCACCGCCCGGCTCTGTCACCTGCTCGCCTCCCTCGCTTGGCTGGGACCCGCGGTCTCCCCGGACCTGCGCGAGCGCATCGCGGGTTCGGCCTCCCTCCACCTCGCACACCTCGAGGATCGGCTCATCGCCCCCGCCTGCGGGGACCCTCGGCGCTTCTTCCAGCTGGTGGGGCTGGCGGTGGGGGGACTGGGCTGGCCGGCCCTGCCCCAGGCCTCCGGGCGCGTGGGGCGGGCCTCGAGCGCCCTCCCCGGGGCCCTCGAGGCCCTGCTGGACGACGACGGCGCTCCCCGGGACGGCAGCCTCGGGTTGCTCCCCGAGCTGTTGGCCCACGGCACCCTGCTCGCGGAGTTGGGGCGGGCCAACAGCCACCCCCTGCCTCGGGCGGTCGTCGCGCGACTCCGCAGCGCGGCCCAGTTGCTCGAGGCGGCGTTCGAGCCCCGTGGTGGGGTGCCGGGCTCCCACGATCGAGGGGTCGAGCCCCTGCTGCCCCTGGAGCCGGGCCGCAGCGCCGCGGCGGCACTGGCCGCTTGCGCCGAGCTGGGCTGGATCTCGGGCTCGGTCGAGCCTCCCGACTCCCGGACGCTGCGCTCCTTCAGGGCCTGTGGGCTGGTGATCGGCGTGACCCCGCTTCGCAGTGGGCGCTCTCGCCTCCTCTTCCAGCTTCGGGTCGGTAGCGGGCTCCCCGGTGATGCGCCGTCCTTCGGCAGCGTGCTGTGGGGCGTGGACCAGCGGGACATCCTGGCGGCACCGCACCCTGCGCGCCGGGCTCCGGGCCTGGGCGCAAATACGGCCCACCTGTACCCTGCGGGCCCTGCCGAGCGGGCGGAGCTGCTGCGGGCGAGGCTGACGGAGCGCGAGCTGTGCGTCCGGGCGCGGGCGTCGGGTGGCGGGCAGGGGCTGCACAGTCGGCAGGCGGTGCTGCAGGGTCACCGGCTGATGGTGGATGACGTCTTCGAGCCGCCTCGCGGGGGCCTGATTCCCCACGCCCGCCCACCGCGAGTGCGCGTGGGTTGGCAGCTCGGGCCGTCCTGGAGCCCCTCGTGGGAAGGCGAGGAGTTGGTGGCCCAGTCCGCAGGCGCGACGCTGCGCGTCAGCCTCGATCCGGCGCTGACCTGGAGCCTGGTTCGCGGCCTCGACACCGGCGGCGGTTGGGCCGTCGGGGCTTGCGGCGAGCCTGTGGCCGCGACCCAGTTGCTCGGTGAGGGGCCGCTGTTCGAGCGCACTGCGATACGCTGCAGCTTCTCCCTGTCCTGAAGAGCCGCGTCGCCTTGACCCCGTCCCCACCTGCCGCACCCAAGGCCCGTTGGACCCTGGGGTTGGCCTTCGTGGCCGCCACGTTGTTCACCTGGCCGCTGCTGTTGCGCCCGCTGGCCATCTACGGCCACCCCCACGGTGAGACGGACAACCACCTGTGGATGTTCTGGCGCGCTGTGCAGCAGATCCGGGGCGCTGGGCCGGTGGCCAACTTCCCCGACGGGCTGCCCCTGCCCCTGATGGACCCCATCAACCTTCCCCTGGCGCTGCCGGGGGCGCTGCTGCACCCGGGCCTGGGGTACAGCTGCCTGGTGCTGGGCAACGTGCTGCTGGGCATGCTGGCCGCCTACTGGGCGGCGCGGCTGTGGGTCGGACCCCGTGCTGCCTGGGTGGCGATGGTGACGGTGGGCTGCAGCCCCTTCCTGGCGGGGGTGATGGAGTTCGGGATCACCGAGTCCTGGCCCCTGTGGGCCCTGTCGGCCCACCTGGGCTTCCTGCTGCGCTACGCTCGCGACGGGGGGCGTCGTCACGCCGTCTTCGCCGGCGTCTGCCTGGGGGCCTTCGCCCTGTCGGGCTGGTATCACGCGTTCTTCGGCGTGGTGGTGGAGCTGGTGCTGTTGCCTTGGCTCCTGTTCCGTCAACGGCGCTGGAAGGGTCTGTTGGGTCAGGGCGTCCTGGCAGGGGTGATGGTCCTGCCGGCGCTGCTGCACTTTCTCTCCATTCGGCACCTGTGGGAAGGTCGCTGGCACCTGCCTGGGTCGGTGCCCCGGGCTCACCTGGACCACTGGCGTTGGCTGCGCAACTACGGCACCGACGCCCTGAACCTTGTGCTCCCGAGCCTCGAGCCCGCTCCCATCTCTCTGTCGGTCTACCTGGGCCTGGGTGTGCTGGCCCTCGCCCTGCTGGGTTGGTGGCTCCATCGAAGGGAGGCCGCACCTCTGCTGGTGCTGGCGGTCGTGTTCGCGCTCTTGGCTCTTGGCCACTGGGTGCGAGTGGGAGGGGAGGTGTTGAGCATCGCGGGCCACCCTGTGCCCGGTCCGGCCCGCGGTCTGGTGCTGCTCTTCGAGCCCCTTGTGGGATTGTCCCACTGGCACCGGGCCGTGGGGCCTGCCACCGTGTTCCTGGGCCTGCTGGCCGCCATGGGCGCCGAGCGCCTGGTGGCGGGCCGCAGCTGGCGGGCTTCACTGCTGGTGGTGCTGCTGCTGGCCGAG
>CAZHIK010000691.1:0-5322 GCA_964532635.1 uncultured Enterobacterales bacterium | reverse complement strand
TCCGCCGACACCCGGGGGCTCCGGATCGACACGGACCTCGGCGAACGCCTGTTCGTCAACGCGCGCACCAACGAGATCCAGCAGGTCTTCGTCAACCTGGTCAAGAACGCCGCCGAGGCGCTGAGCGAGCTGCACAGCGCCGGTCGCGAGGGGCGCGTCGCTGTCCGCGCCGGGAGCGACGATGACGGCGTCTGGGCCGAGGTGTCCGATAACGGCCCCGGCATCCCGGCCAGCAACCTGGCGATGGTGTTCGATCCCTTCTACACCACCAAGCAACCAGGCAAGGGGACGGGCTTGGGCCTCAACATCGTCTACCGCATCGTCACCAAATACCGCGGTACCGTCACAGCCGAGAGCGTCGAGGGCGAAGGCACCACCTTCCGGGTCCGCTTCCCCCACGAGCCCTAGCCGAGGCCCTGGACCGTGAGACTGCGGACGCTCATGATCCTGGGCAGCGCCGCTGCGGCGTTGCCACCTCTGCTCCTGCTAGGCTACGCGGCGACCGAGGTTGCCACCTCGGCCATCACCGACAAGGTCGTCGACCTGCACGCTCAGCAGGCCTACAACCTCGCCAGCTACGTCGACAGCTGGTTCACCGGCCGGGCACACGCGGTCTCCCTGCTCCGCGAGGCCTTCCCCATCGAGAACCTCAGCCACGAGGGGCAGGTGGGCTTCGAGCGCCTGGTCTACAACCAGCTGCCCGAGGTCAACGTGGTCAGCCTGGTCACCAAGGGCGGAGCGGACGTGGCCCCCAGCCAGATGGTGCGGCCGGGCTCTCCAGTGCCTCCCGGTCACCAGGCGGTGGACGAGCAGCGCTTCAGCACCTTCCGCTCGCGGCTGCCCCTCGAAGGGCTCGAGGACGCGCAGATCGTGGTCGGAGCGCCCTACCAGCCGCCCGGCGCGAGCTTCCCGGTGGCTCCGGTGGTCTTCGCTGGCCTCGGAGAGGATGCGCCGGTACTCGCCGTGGAGCTGTCCCTCGAGCCACTTGTGGAACGGATGGAGCAGCTCGCCTCCGACACCACCGAGGTGGCCATGTTGGACGACCGAGGCCAGGCCTTCGCCCAGAGCGGCGATCACCTCGTCCGTCCACAGCACTTCGTCTGGTTCCTGGACAGCGTGCCCAGCGCGGACCTCCGCTACGAGCTCGAGGACGGTGAGGAGGTCCTGGCCGCCTTCTCGCGGGTGGACGGGACCGGCTGGCTGGCCGTGGTGGCCGAGCCCTACGACATCGCTTCCGCGCCCGGTAGAGACATCCGCTGGCGCGCAGGCTGGTTCGGGCTGGTGGCCATGGCGTTGGCCAGCGTCCTGGGCCTTCACTTCTCCCGCAAGGTCCACCGGCCCGTGGTGCAGCTTCGTGATGCCGCCCGAGCGGTGGGCGAGGGCTCCCTGGGGCGAGTGGTCCAGCCGGACGCCATCGGTGAGCTCGAGGAACTGGGCCAGGCGTTCAACACCATGTCCCAGCAGCTGGCGCGAGACGCCGATCGCATTCGGGAGCAGCAGGCCGAGATCGAGGCCTTCAACCGGGAGCTGCAGCAACGGGTCGAGGACCGCACTCGAGAGCTGCGTGAGACCCAGGATCAGCTCGTGGAGTCCGGGCGACTCGCAGCCGTGGCAGAGCTGGGTGCCGGCCTCGCCCACGAGCTCAACAACCCTCTCGCTGGCATCCTCGGGCTCACCCAGCTGCTGGCACAGCGTCACGCCGGCACCAGCGACGGTGAGCTGCTTGGAACCATCGAGACCCAGACTCGGCGCTGCGCTGACATCGTCGCCTCCTTGCTGGCCTTCACCCGCGAAGGGCTGGATCACGGTGAGCTCGAGCAGGTGAACCTGGACGGTGTCGTGGCCGACGTCGTGGGCCTTGTCCGACCCGCCTTCGAGCTGCGCGAGCTGGAGCTGCGGCACCACAGCGCCGAGTGCGCGCTGCCGGTGCACGCCTACCCCGCTGCACTGGGGCGGGCGCTGGCGCAGCTCCTCACCAGCCTCCGGGCCCTGCTCGCGCCCGGTGGCGTGCTCACCCTGCTAGGCCACATCCAGGGTGAAGAGATCCACGTCGAGCTTCGGTTGTCCGGTATCAAACCGGAGTACGACGATACCCAGCGAGACGACTGGTTCGCCTCGGGTATGTCTCTATGGGTCGCTCGTCGTATCCTTGCCGAGCACGGTGGCCGCCTCAGGGAACCGGACGGCACCCCCGGCTCCTCCTACCTGCTCGTACTCCCCAAGGCCTGACATGAACGAGAACCTGCGCATCGTCCTCGCGGTCCTCACGATCCTGGTCCTGGGCTTGCTCGGGTACAAGCTCATGTTTCCCAGCGAAGACGCGGTACCGCTGTTGGTCCAGGCCGTGGAGGGCTCGGTCCAACACGTGGACGAAAAGGGCGAGCGCGCCACGGTCAGCCCCGGCTTGATCCTGGAGCGCGCCTCGCGCATCGAGACCAAGGCCGACGGACGAGCGTTCCTCGCGCTGGGCCAGGGTTCGACCCTGACGGTGGACCAGTCCAGCTCCGTCCGGATTCTCGATGTCACCCGCGAGGGCGTGCGGATCGAGCTGGACAACGGCTCGGTGGAGGCCACGGTGCGCCCGGAACGGGGCAGCCTGGGCATCGTCCACAGCGACCGCGAGGTGGTCGGTCGCGACGGCTCCTTCGCGGTGGGTGTCAATGCCGGTGGCAACATGGCCGTGGAGACCCACGACGGCATGGTGGAGATCAGGGGCGTGGAGAGCGTAGCAGAGCTGCAACAAGGGGAGCGCCTGTTGCTCCTGTCGGACGGCACGCCCAAGGTCGCGGCCATCCCCGAGTCTCTGCTGCTCGAGGTCGCCTGGCCCGAGAGCGCGCGCACCCGACATGCCGAGGTCGCGGTGCGAGGGCTCACCGATCCCGGGGCCGAAGTCCGTGTCGGAGCGGCCGGACGTTGGACCACGGTGGTGGCCGACGCGACAGGCCGTTTCGAGGCAGCCATCCCCCTCGAAGAAGGGGAGAACCCGCTCCAGGTGGTCTCCCGCGACCCCCTCGGCCGCACCAGCGAGGAGAGCAAGTTGGTCACCCGGGACAGCGAGCCGCCCTCCTCTGCCAGCTTCGAGGTCCAGTACTGATCGCCGGCTCGAGATAGGATGGGTTCGTGCCGAGAACCCGCCCGATCCTGCTGCTCACGCTCCTGCTGGCCCTGGCCGCGCCGGCCCTCGCGCTGGCAGACGTGAGCCTCCTCGCGGCGGACGGTGAGCTGATCCCCGGGCGCCCGAACCGCCTGCTGCTGGTGCTCCACCGGGACGGACAGGCCATCACCGAGGCGTTGCCCGCAGTGGCGGCCGATCCCGGGAGGGTGGTCATGGCCGAGGGCCGCATCCGGGACGGCGTCTATGCCTACCACTACCTGGCCCCCGCCGACGCCCGCGGCCAGGTCACCTTCACCATCGGCACCGGCTCGGGCGGGATCAAGCGGGTGAGAATGCCCCTTGCCAAGCTCGCCGCCCCCGTGCTCACCGGCCCCTCCCGGCTGGATGTGGTGGTGGGGGCCGATCCCGAGCTGCTGGTGACCCTCAAAGCCGACGATGTCCCAGAGCCTGACGAGGTCGCGGTGCAGATGTCCGAGGGTCGGGTGTTGGGGGTCGAGGCGCTCGAAGGCGAGCTGGTGGTGCGGGCCCAGCTCGGCGACGAGCGCTACCCGCGGGTCGCAATGATGGCCGTGCACGACCTGCGCTACCCCGACCACCCGCCCGAGTGGGTCCCCATCCGCGTGGTGGGGCGCCCCAGGATCCCTGTGCGCACGGAGCCGGGAGCCTCGGTGCAGCTCGAGGTGGGGAAGCGCAGCTACGGTCCCTTCGTGGCCGACGACGAGGGGGTCGCCACCGCCCTGATCTCGGCCTGGCCCGGCGAAGAGACCGCCACGGTGAGCATCACGGACCCTTCCGGCAACACCCAGCGCACCACCTTGAACATCGCCCGGGAGAACCGCCCCCTGCTGATGCACCTCCCCGCACCCTCGAGGCCCGCCTCGGCGGCCGTGGCACCACTCTACCTGGCCGCTCTCGACCCATGGGGCCAGCCCTGGAACGGGCCGCCCCCGGTGTGCAGCGTGTCACCCCAGGGTGGCGGAGAGCTCGTGGCCCATGCTCCAGGTCGCTACGTGCTCGTCCCTGTACCCCCCGAAGACGAGAGCTACCTGGACCTCCGAGTGGACTGCGAGATCCCTGGAAACCAGGCCACCACGCGGGCGAGACTGCCCATGGGCGAGGGCATACCGGATCGCCTGCTGCTGAGGGTCTACCCCGCTGCATTGTCTGCCGACTTCCCCGTGGCCCAGGTCCAGGTTCTCCTCGAGGATCGTCTCGGCGAGCGCCTCTCGGCCGAGGATGTCGAGGTGGGCGCTGACAAGGGCATCGTGCGGGTCGAGCGGGTCGAGGGCGGAGCGCTGCGCGGTGAGTACAACGGCGCGGCGGCCGGGGGGAGCGGTGAGGACCGCATCTGGGCACGCTACACCAGCAAGGTCGGCGTGGGTCCCGTCACCACCGTGGCAGTCGCCCACGGGGAGCCACGCACCGTACAGACCCGCACGGTCCTCCCGGTGCACGGCCGAGCCTTGGACGCCATGGGGCGGCCGCTTCGACAGGTCGAGCTCGAGCTGTCCCTGGGCGAGGTACAAGCCCAGGCCGTGACCGATGAGCGCGGCTGGGCATCAGCGGAGCTCGAGGTCACCGACACAGCCGGGCTGTCCACCATGGCTTGCCGACACAGGGACCGGACCGCTCGCGCTCCCTACCTTCCCGGCAGCCCTGGGCCTCCGATCTCCCTGGAGAGAGCCGACCTCGAGTCCCACGTGGAGGTCCCCATCTCCGCTGGGCGTGTTCGTGAGGTGTTCATCGACACCTTGCCGGCGGTGCTCCACTCGGGGCCCTCGGCCGTGGCCCGTGTGAGGGTGCGCCTGGTGGACCGTCACGGCAACGCGGTGACCGACGAGACCATCCAGGTTGTGGCCGACGTAGGCGAGGTCGGCGCGCTGCGCACCACCGCAGATGCGACCTACGAGGCCTGGTACCGGCCGCCTCGAGAGGTGCGCGCCGGCACGGTGCAGCTGAGCGCCCACAGCCAGGAGGGCGCCGTGGTGGGCTCCACCAAGCTCGAGCTGCTCCCACGCCCCCTCGAGCGCGCCGCAGGCTTGAGCCTCGGCGGCTTGAGCAACTTCGGCTCCATCAACTCTCCCCTGATGGACCTGTCCATGGAGTTCAGGCTCTTCGAGGAGCTCGACTGGGTTCTGGTGCGGGGCTCCATCGCCTACTTCGCCGACCGCAAGCTGCTCGAGGACACGGACACCGGGGAGAGCGTC
>CAZHIK010000690.1:2837-5322 GCA_964532635.1 uncultured Enterobacterales bacterium | reverse complement strand
GTGGGTGCCTTCGGGCTCCTGCGCCTGTATGTGCTGCTGCGGGACTGGAGCAAGAAGGCGCCCCGGCGCTGAGCCCCGCCCCTGAAGTACGAAGCCCGCCCGTGGTAGGGCGGGCTCCAAGGCTGGGGAGAGCCTAGACCTCGACGATCGCCTCGGTCGGGCACACGTCGACGCAGGTGCCGCACTCGGTGCAGATGTCCTGGTCGATCACGTAGATGTCCCCGCCGTCGGCCTCGGAGATGGCCTCGACCGGGCACTCGGCCTCGCAGGAGCCGCAGGCGATGCATTCGTCGTTGATCTTGAACATGGGGTGCCTCCAGGAAGCGCAGCTTCCACGTGGTTGAGAGATGAGGTTTCCTCGAGAGGTGGCGGACTCTATCTGGAGCCCCACAGCGAGTCAACGGGGGCTGGCCCTTCCGCCGATCCCGGTCAGAACATCCGGGTGATCCGGCGCTGTTGACGGCATTTTCCACGGTCGGTACACTGGCGCTCTTCCCACGGGAGCCCATGCCTTCGAGCGCCGACGGAGCGGGCCGGGCCCGGGCCGCTACTGCCATCCTCGCCGTGCTGATCCCGGTGCTGCTGATCGGCTCGATCCTGCTGATCCCCGATGGCGCCGTGGTGGGCTGTGAGAGAGACGGGCACTTCCAGCGTGCCGGCTGGCTCAGCTGTGGTGTGGCTTACACCAACGCCCCCTACGGTCCGCTGCTGCCGTGGCTGGTGGCGCCCCTGATCCCCCTGGCGGGCACGCCCTACCTCGCGAGTCGCCTGCTGAGCTTGCTCGCCTTGCTCGCCTTGGTGGGCATGACCTGGCGTGCGGTCCGCTCCCTCGGAGGGGGGCTGGGGGCGGCCTCGCTGGCGGCGTTGCTGGTGGGCCTGAACGGTCCTGCGCTCCACTACGGCGCCAGCGCCTGCTCGGACCTTCCTGCGGCCGTGCTGTTCGTCGCCGGCTGTTGGACCGCCTGGCGCTGCCTCGAGCGGCGCGGAAGCGCCGTGCTGGCGGGCGTGGCCGGGCTGCTGCTGGCCGCCGCCTGCCTGGTGCGGGTGCAGTACTACGTCCCCGCCGCGGTGTTGCTGGTGACCCTGCCGCTGCTGGCTCGCAGACGCGGTTCCCTCGCGCTGTGGCTGGGCTTCGGCCTGCCTGTGGCCGCGGCCTTCGCGCTGGGCTGGCAGCGCTACGGAGTGCCGGGTGACGCTCTGGACCTGCACCTGGGTCTGGCGGCCTACACGCGCAACCTCGCCCGGGCTGGGACCATCATCGATGGCGGCGGTGGCGAGGTGGTCCCCCTCGCGGACCGGCTGTCGTGGAGCGCGAGGCTGGTGCTCCGGGCCACTGGAGGGCTGCCCCTGCTGGGGGCCGTCGCCGCGGCCTGGCTCGCGCTGGGGCGGGTCCGCTGGCGGCCGCTGCTGGTCGTCTTGCTTCCGGCCGCGGCGCTCTACGCCGGGCTGGCCTGGTCGCACCCCCCGCCGGACTGGGGCGCGCGGCGCTTCTACCTCTTCCTGGTGCCCCTGTGCGTGGTGCCCACCGTGATGGTCGGCCGCGCGCTGTTGGGCCGCTGGGTGGCCGATCCCCGGATCCTCTGCCTCGCCCTGGGGGCGACGTTGGTGCTGGGCGCTGGTGTCCACGCCGTCTGGGAGATCCGGAGCTTCCGCGCGCCGCAGCTGTCCTCCATGCTGAGCCTCGAGCCCGACGCTCCCCGGGGGCTGGCCACCGCCTACGATCGTCAGGTGGTGCGCGAAGCCGCGCGCCTGGGAGGGGAGCTCGATGTCTGCACCCCCGTGGCCACCAACTTCCATGGGGTCACCACCGCCTTCCGCAGCAGCTGGTTCCTTGGGGACGTGCCCCGGGAGGGCGAGCACGCCTGGGCCGCAGACATCCCGGTGACCGCCGGTCAGCAGCTCTGGCTCGTCTGGGTTCCGCCGGGAGGGAGCGAGCTGCCTGTGATCCAGCGCGTCGAGGTGCCCTCTTCCCCCGCGTTACGGGATCCGCCATGAGCGGCGTCCTGTTGGTCCTGTTCGAGCTCGTTCGGTTGTCGCTGCGCGCGGCGGCCCTGCTCATGGGGGCGCGCTTCGCGGGCCTGGCCCTTGGGGCGCTTCGGAGCTCGGAGGCTGCACCACCGCCAGCCGTCGATGGCTCCGAGCTTCCCGCTGTGTTGGTCCAGCTCCCGCTGCGCAACGAGTTTCACGTGGCCGAGCGCATCGTGAGGGCGGCCTGTGCCCTCGAGCATCCGCGGGATCGCCTCGAGATCCAGGTGCTGGACGACTCCGACGACGCCACACGCTCGCTGCTCGAGCGCCTGGTGGCCGATCTGCAGCGGTGTGGTGAGCCCATCACCCTGGTCGCCCGGGAGCGTCCAACGGGCTTCAAGGCGGGCGCCCTCAACGAGGGCCTGCGGCGCTCGCGGGCGCCTCTGGTGGCCATCTTCGACGCCGACAACCTGCCCGCACCGGACTTCCTGGTACGCACCCTGCCCTGGTTCCGCGA
>CAZHIK010000690.1:0-2827 GCA_964532635.1 uncultured Enterobacterales bacterium | reverse complement strand
TCGGTCGGCTTCGTCCAAGCGCGCTGGAGCTTCGTCAACCGCAGCGCGAGCTTGCTCACACGCCTACAGGCCCTGGTGCTCGATGGGCTGTTCGCGGTCAGCCAGCACGTCCAGAGCAGCGGCGGCGGCCCTGTCACCTTCAACGGCACCGCCGGCGTGATCCGTCGCGACTGCCTCGAGGATGTGGGGGGCTGGCGCGGCGAACTGGTGACCGAGGACCAGGACATGGCGCTGCGGGCCTGGCTCGCGGGCTGGCACGGCGTGCACTGCCGCGGCTACGCCGTGCCCTGTGAGCTGCCCGAGGACATGGGCAGCTTCCGCATCCAGCAGCGGCGCTGGGCCTTCGGGACCGGCCAGGTGCTCCGGGTGCTGCTACCCACCGTGTTGGCGGCCGACAGGCCCCTGGGCCAGCGTCTGGCGGTGCTGCTGCACCTCGGGCGCCACGGTTTCTATCCCTTGCTGCTGACAAACTGCCTGCTGGCGCCCTTCACCACGCTGTTCGGACTGCCCACGCTGCTGGACTATGGTCCGGGCCTCAACCTGGCCGTACTGGTGGCGCTGCTGCTGGGGCTGCAGCTCTACGCTCTCGTCGCGGAGCTACGGGCGGGCGGGCCGCTGCATCACGCGCTGCTCGCGCCCCTGCTGGTGCCCCTGGTGCTGGGTTCCTGCCTGTACTACAGCGCGGCCTTCCTCGCGGGGCTGGTCTCCCGGAGCGGGGAGTTCGTACGCACCCCCAAGCGGGGCGCCGGTGCCGTGCCCGCCAAGGGCCCCCACTACGTGGCGCGCTGGGATCCCCTCTGCCTGGTGGAGCTGGCCCTGGCCACGGCCATGGCGGCTGCCTCCACCCTGGCGCTGCAGCGAGGCATCGCGGTCTACGGTGCCTTCATGGGCTGCGTCGCGCTGGGGCTGTTCTGGGTCTCCCTGGGCTCTTTGCTGGCGGGTGTGCGCAGGTCGCCGCGTCGGCGAGCGGCGCCCCGATGAGTGCCTTCGCGGCCACCGGGCCCTTCACCCAGCGATCCCATCCGTCCCTACAGTTGGCGCTCGAGCGTGATCTCGAGCGCATCGAGGGGGCGCTGTCGAGCTGGTCTTCCAGGGCCACACTTTACCTGCAGGGCAGCTTCGCCCGAGGGGAGGCGTGCGCCTGGCTGGACGGTGGCCACCCGGTCTGCCTGTCGGACCTCGACATCTTTCTGCACTTGCCTGGCCCGGCTGCCCTGCTGCGCGTTGGTGGGCTCGCGAAGGCGCTGGGTGAGATCTCGGGGGAGCTCACCGTCCCGCGCGTCGATCTCAACCTCCGCCTGCCCGGATCTCGGGAGCCGGGGCCGGTCGGCTTCTCACTGCACGCGCTGCACGAGGCGCAGCTGGCGCTGCTGGCCTGCGTGCCTGGGGGTACGAGGGACTGGCGTTGGGAGCGGTACCAGCTCAATCGGGTCGTCCTGGTCGCCCTTCGCGCGGCCTGGAACCTCGATGCGTCCGGCCCGGAGCGCCGCCTGCTGGGTTGCCGAGCCCCCCTGGATGGCGCGTGGGGACTTCGCCTGGAGCCGAGGCTGCGGAGGATGGCTCTGCAGGCCCTCGACGAGAATCCCGGCCTGGGCCTCGCGGCGCTACCGGCGGAGGTCGCATCGGAGCATCCCGCTCGCTGGCCCATCGCCCGAGAGTGGGTGGAGCGCCTGCACGAGCGCTTCGCCACCCTCTCCAGAGAGGGGTCCGGCCACCTGTCGAGGTCCGAGCGGTTCAAGGGCACGGCCCGCCTGGCCCTGGCGACCCCTTGGCGTACCCCGCGCGTGTGTGTTGATCCGCACGCTGGTTTGTTCGAGGCACGTCGAGCCTTGGCCTTGGCGGTCTGCCCGGGTGGCCTGGACCCTGCGTGGATCGAGCGAGGCCTGTGGCAGCTCGGGCGGCTCGGACTGGCTCGCCGGTGGCCGGCGAAGCCTCGCGCGGCGTTCGAAGCCGGGAGGCTGGCCTCCGCGCTGCCGAACCCGCTGAGGATCGTCAGCGACTCCTGAGCAGCGCACGCACGTGCACCATGGCCCCCGAGCGCAGCAGGGCCCAGCCCAGCACCACGCTGCAGGCAGCCTCGATCCCGAACCGCAGGGGAGGGGAGGGATCAGCGGCGCCCAGCGCCATCGCGGCGGCCGTGGCCAGCAGAGCGGGGCCGGTGGCGAGCGCCATGTCCATCGGAGAGACAGGCAGGCGGGAGATCTCGCCGGCCTTCCACCAGAACAGCCCCGCCAGCAGCCCGTAGGCCACAACCGTGGCCAGGGCCGCGCCCAGAGGGCCCAGCGCGGGGATCAGGGCCAGGTTGAGCAGCAGGTTCGCTGCGGCTGCGAGGCCGGTGAGCCAGGGGATGGGGCCGGTGCGGCGGTGGTGGTACAGCAGATTGTGGGGGATCAGGTAGAGCACCCCCGCCGTGGTACCCGCCACGGTGAAGGCCACGAGGTCGGGGCTGTCGGCGTAGCCGGAGGTCGGCAGCAGCCGCAGCAGCTCTCCGCCCCACAGGGCTACCCCTGCACCCAAGCCCGAGGCCAGAGCCATGAACGCCGTGGCCTGACTCCGGAGGGTGGACCACGCGGCTCTCCCCGCCACGCTGTGGGGCTCGTTGCGCGGGTGGCCCGCGGCCGTGAACACCGGCTCGCCGTGGCTGGCCTCGGCTTGGTCCACCGCCTCGAGCTGACGGTAGAGCAGCGGATACCAGGCCCGGTTCAGGGCCCCACCCGCCAGAAGTACGCCCAGGGCGGGCAGGTAGGCCAGGTGGTAGACCGCCACCGCCTCGAGGTCCAGGAGGCGCTCCAGCAGCCAGCGGTCGGACCAGGACAGCACCCACTGG
>CAZHIK010000689.1:0-5322 GCA_964532635.1 uncultured Enterobacterales bacterium | reverse complement strand
CGCCGACACCGACGCCGACACCGACGCCGACGCCGACACCGACGCCGACGCCGACACCGACGCCGACGCCGATCTGCCCCTGGATGGCTTCGGTGAGATCAGCGGTGACTGCGGTGTGCTCGACGACTCCGAGCTCACCGGGCCCGAGCCTTGGCTGTACCGCAACGCCATCGACTTCGGTCAGCTCGAGTTCGACTACGACCAGCTGTCCGAGGGCGGCCAGAAGGTCTACGACGACGGCAACCTCGGGGGCAGCTCTCTGTACTCGGAGATCTTCGCCTACGAGGTGCTCCACCGCTGTGAGCTCGCCGAGCTGCTCAAGACCGAGGGAGAGATCAGCTACGACGACGAGGGGGGCAAGAAGACCGATCTGTTGGTGGACATGGACGAGCTGACCATCGGTGTGAGCGTCACGCGCGCCTACGGTTGGCCACCCGAGGATCCCTATACCGTCGAGGACGCGGAGGATCTGCTCCAGGACAAGCTCGCGGACATCCCGCTCTCCACCGAGAACGTCTCGGACATCGACGCCTGGAGCAAGCAGGTGCTCCACGTCATCGCCTATGCCTCGGGTCACGCCGACAGCATCGAGACGGCCTGGGCCGGTCTCGGTGATGATCTGCGCGGCTACAGCATCGTCTTGGTGACTGTCACCGAGGGCGCCGACGACTACCTCTACTGAGCGACCAGACATGGCCCGTATCCGCCAGAGCTCCAGATCCCGACCGGCCCCGCAGGGGGGCCATGTGGACGAGGCTCCCGGCGCCGCGATGCTGGGGCCCGGCTTGGGAGCGGACTCCGACGAGGAGGTCACCGCGCCGATCCCCGCGGCCTTGTCCCAGCGTTGGGAGCTGCTGGACGCCCTCAGTGGGCGCCCAGAGCGAGCCCTGGCGCGCCTGGGCGACGCCGTGGAGGCGTTCCGGCGCACCCTGCAGGAGCTCCAGCGGGCCGAGGAGGAGGTCTGGGACCTCCGTGATCAGCTGGAGCGCTCCGGGACCGAGCTGGCCAATGTCCGTCGAGAGGCTGCACGCTCCCGGCGCGACGCGGACAGGGAGCGAGGGCGGGCCCGCACCGCTCAGCTCGAGCTCGGCGCTGTGCGCATCGAGTCCCACACAGCGCGGGCCAAGCTCGCGGACGCGCGGCTCGAGTTCCAGGACGAGCGGGCGCGGTTGCTGAAGCTCGAGGTGGAGCACCGCGCCCTGGAGCAGGACTTCCGCGACGTCGAGCGGCAGAGTGGTGAGCTCGACACCGAGCTGTCCTCGCTTCGGCTCCGACTCGAGGAGCTGCAGGTCGAGCTCGAGGCTGGGCGCTCTCGGGAAGTAGCCGCCCTCGACCGGGGTCGCGTGGAGCTCGAAGAGACCCGCGCCAAGCTCGAGCAGGGCCGAGCTGCCCTCGGCTTGGCTCGAGCGGAAGTCGAGCTGGGCCGCGCCGAGCTCGAACAGACCCGCGCCGAGCTCGAACAGACCCGCGCCGAGGCATCGGAAGAGCGGGCGGTGGCAGGACACACACGCGCCGAGCTGGAGCGAGTGCGTGCCCGTGCCGAGGGCTTGTCCCAGGCCGAAGAGGGCCATCTCGAACGACAGCGACGGGCCAAGGCGGGGATCCGCACGGCCCGAGCCATGGCCCAGAGCGCCGGTGCCCGCAGCGAGGAACTCAGCGCGGCCCTGGGGACGGCTCGGGCCGAGCTGGACTCGCTGCGCGCTGAGCTCGCGGCGGCCTTGGATGAGCTCGGCATCGCGCGTGGGGAGCTCGAGGAGACCCGCGCCGAGCTCGAGGAGATCCGCGCTGAGGCCAGCTCGGTCCGCGTGGAGCTCGACGGTGTCTCCAAGGAGCGCGACAAGACTCGTGGCGATCTCGACAAGGCGAAGGCCAAGCTCGAGGCCACTCGGGGGGAGCGTAGCGAGGCGCGCAAGGAGCTGAGGAAGACCTCCAAGGCCCTCGACAAGTCCGAGACTCTGCTGGACACCGCTCGCTTGGAGCACGAGCAGACCCGCACAGAGCTCGCTCTGGCGGGTTCTCGGATCGACGAGCTCGAAGACACCGTCGCGTCCCTCGAGGGCGAGCTGCTGCTGGACCAGGAAGCCCTGGACGAAGCCCAGAAGCGCATCGCCGCCGACGACGCCGAGCTGCTGCGCGTCCGTGAACAGCTCGCGGGTCTGCGCGCCCAGCTCGACGAGGCTGGATCCGCCCAGGAGGGGCTGAAGGCCGAGCTCACCCAGGCCCGCTCCGACCACGAGGCGTTGAAGACCGAGCTCGATGAAGCCCGGGCCGACACCGAGGCCACGAAGGTTGCGCTCGCCAAGGCCGGCTCCGATCACGGTGCCTCCAAGGCCGCGCTCTCCAAGGCCCGCGCCGATGGCGACGCCGCGAAGGACGAGCTCGAGGCTGCTCGGGAAGAGACCCGGCAGCTCGTCGACCGGGTGCGGGAGCTGGAGCTGCAGCTCGAGGCCCACAGCGCTGAGGCCGAGCAGCACGCCGCCGCGGATCTGGTGGAGCTGGACCGGGCCCGCGGTCGCGTCGAGCAGCTCGAGAGCCTCCTCGAAGAGCAGTCCGAAGAGGCCTCCCAGGCAGCCCTGGAGCACCAACGGGTGCTGGAGGATGCCGGAGGTGCCCACGACGAGGCCGCTTCGGCCCGAGCCGAGGCGGAGATGGCCCGCTCCCTGGTGGATGCTCAGTCCCGGGAGCTCGAGCGGGTCCGCACCCAGCTCGACGCCATGCGGCGCAAGGGCGAGGCCCTGGTCAAGGACCGGAACGCGGCCAAGGTCAGCGGGCGGCAGCTCGATCTCGCGCGCAAGGCCGTCTACCGCTACCGCAGGCGCACCCAGCACGATCGCGCGCGCTGGAAGGCTCAGGAGGCCGAGCTTGGCAAGGCCATCTCGGGCCTGTTCGCCGTGGCTCACAGCTACCCCAAGAAGCTGGACGAGATGGAGGCCGTGCTGCGCCAGCTGAGGGTGATCCTCGAAGGCACCGGGAAGATGATCGACCTGCACCGGGCCGAAGCGGAGAAGGCCTACCGAGCCTTGTTCTCCGAGCCCAAGCCAGCGGTGAAGGTGGAGGTGGTGGAGGAAGACGAGGACGGAGAGGAGGACGGCAACACGTAGAGTCCGTCACTGACCGCCCGAGCGCCGTGGTGGTCGCCCTGCAGGTTGTCCGAAGGGTGGTTGGCCACTCCATTGAGCCAGGCTCCGTCGATCCACATGGTGGTGGAGCCACCACCGTCGAGGTTGATGGCGTCCTCGGCCCCCAGCTCCACCAGCAGGGCGGCCAGCTCGGTCAGGGTCGCACCCGCGCCCATTGTTGTGCGCCCGTCCACGGTCACCAGCAGTGTGGTGCCGTCAGCGGTGACTCCGATGGCGCTGCGGGGGTGGCGCGCGGTGGCGAAGCTGTTGGACAGGGGGGGGTCCACCAGCGCCTCGCCCTCCCGCACCAGGCTGGGAAAGCCAGCGACCGCATAGTCCACACCCCGCCAAGGCAGACCTTCGTCCACCCATGCCCAGCGGGCCTCGCTGTTCTCGCTCCAGCCCAGGCTTCGCTGCGGGCCCTTGCGCATGGCGTTGGTAGCCAGGGTCTCGCCCCCATCCACCAGCAGGCACAGTGGCTCGCAGCGCTTGGAGAAGAAGCCGACGTTGATCCCTGCCAGGGCGCCCAGTTGCTCGCCGGCTTCGGGCACCGTGGTGCAGCGGTCGTGCCGCCGGGGGTGCAACAAGGCACGGGCCGAGGGCGCGACGCGCAGCAGGTTGACGGTCTGGGGACCGGTCGGGCTCCAGCGCCGCTCCCAGCGCACCCCGGGTGCCAGCTCCCGGTGGGTCCAGGTGTCGGCGGGGAGGGACTCGGCAGCCAGCTGGAGGGCGGCCTCGGGAGGGGGCTCCACCGCCTCGACCACCAGCAGGTAGCGTCCGGCGGCGAGCTCCGTCTGCAGCAGCGCGCCCTGGTCGTGGGCCAGGCAACCAGTGGCTCGACCCTGCTCCACGCTGGGCTCTCGCAGCAGGAGGAGCCAGGGCAGGGCGCTGGAGGCGTCGTCTATCTCCACCCGCAGCAAGCCCGGGGTGTCCAGCTCGATCCAGCGAGCGATCTCGGGCCCGTCGAGCTCCAGCTCCGGAGCGCAGTCGTAGTGGTGGATCTCGGTGCTGCCCGCGTTGAGGTCAACGGGCTCCTGCATGGGGAGGGCGGCCAGCGGTGCGAGGGTGAGCAGGGAGGTCATTGGGGGAGCATAGCGTGTTCGTGTTCGTTCTCGGGAACGGGAGTTCGTGGCGGTTTGTGGTTAGGCAGGGCCGTCTCGGAGGTCTTCATGGAAGCCTTGGCCGCTCACATCGCCACCGCCTCGGGCTGGGTCTGGGGGGCCCCGATGCTCCTCCTGCTGGTGGGCACCGGCGTGTTCCTCACGTTCAGGTTGAAGGGCGTGCAGTTCCATGGGCTCATGCACGGGCTGTGGATGGCCTTCGTGGTGCGTCGCGAGAAGGACGCCGAGGGCGACATCTCCCACTTCCAGGCGCTCATGACCGCCCTGGCCGCCACCGTCGGTACCGGCAACATCGCCGGTGTGGCCACCGCTGTGGCCGCGGGTGGGCCTGGCGCGCTGTTCTGGATGTGGGTCACCGGCTTGTTCGGCATGGCCACAAAGTACGGTGAGGCAGTGCTCGCCGTGAAGTACCGCACCACCGACGAGCGCGGGGAGATGGCCGGCGGGCCGATGTACTACCTGCGCGATGGGCTCAACGCGCCCTGGCTCGGTGTTCTCTTCGCCCTGTTCGCAGCCCTCGCGGCGTTCGGCATCGGTAACATGGTGCAGACCAACTCGGTGGCGGATGCGGTGGCCACCACCTTCTCGGTCCCCACCTGGGTCACCGGCGTCGTGCTGGCCGTGCTCACCGCAGCGGTCATCCTGTTCGGCATCAAGGGCATCGGCAAGGTCACCGGCGTGCTGGTGCCGGTCATGATCGTCGCCTACATGTGCGGTGCCCTGGTGCTGCTCATCGTCCACATCGAGGAGCTGCCCGCCGCCATCGCGCTTGTCTTCGAGCACGCCTTCACACCGGTTGCGGCCACCGGGGGCTTCGCGGGGGCGGTGGTCAAGGAAGCCGTGCGCTTCGGCGTGGCCCGCGGCGTGTTCTCCAACGAGTCCGGCCTGGGCTCCGCACCCATCGCCGCCGCCGCGGCACAGACCCGCAGCCCGGTGTCGCAGGCCTTGGTCAGCATGACCCAGACCTTCATCGACACCATCGTGGTCTGCTCCATGACCGGTCTCGCCCTGATCGTCACCGGAGCCTGGACCAGCGGAGAGACCGGCGCGCCTCTCACCCTGAAGGCCTTCTCCATCGGCCT
>CAZHIK010000688.1:0-5325 GCA_964532635.1 uncultured Enterobacterales bacterium | reverse complement strand
TGGGGGGGGGGGGGGGGGGGGAGTGGGGAAGGGGGGGGGGCCCCAAGGGGGGGGGGGGGGGGGGATGGGACAGTCGATGAACTGCGCCGGGCCATCTGGGAGGGGGTGTTGGAAGGTGTGCCCACCGCGGGCCTCAACTCTGATGTACAGAGCTACTTCGAGAACGACCTCCCCATCAGCGTGATGGAGAGTGGCACCAGCGGATACGCGGCCAACCCCCACGTCGCCTTTCCCGACTTCGTTGGTGGAAGCGGCATCTCGGCGGAGCGATACCAGGCCCACGAGGTCTGGCGGCGCCTGGGAGCCGCCCTCGCCTCCACGGCCTCCATCGCCGGCTGGCACGCCTGGCAGTCCGGCTACGATCCCAATTCCCAGTGGCAAGGCTTCGGCCTGAGGTACGACCTGGCCCCCCCCAGTGCCGACCCATGGCGGGCGTTCAGTTCCGTACCGCGCCTGGCCTGGTGCGCCTACCAACGCCTGGCGCACTACCTCGGGGACGTCGTAGAGGGACGCACCCTACTGCCCGACGAGGTGAGCCGGATCGCACTGCAGACCCGAATCATGAGGTGGGAGGTCGCGCTCTCCCCGCGCCCACCCTCACCAGGCTTCGTGGTCATGGAATACCAGCGGGCCTCGACCCTGCTTCCATGGGCCTACATCGTGCTGTACGACCCCGCCATCGACGACTCATGGGACCAGCAGTTGGAGGCGACCTGGGCCGCCCCCACGGGGCGGCGCCACGCGGTGCTGGTGGACACAATCGGAACCATGAGCATCAGGCCGAGCGCCGCGGGCGTAGACCTCGACGGCCAGGAGTGGGTCTCGCTTCCACAGGCCGTGTCCCCTCCACCGGTGGAGACCGCACAGTCGCTTCCCGCGACTTTCTCACCACGCGGGCGGGACGCACCGCTGCTTCTGCTCGCCTCGAGCCAGGTCTCCTGGTCGGTAGTGCAGCGCGTTCCGCAGACATCGGGACACACCGAGAGCATCGATATCACGCCGCCCACCGAGCCCGGGTGATAGGCTCTTCACATGGGAATCGCGGAGTGCCAATCGCTGGCGGCGGCCTGCCTTCTCGTTCTGGCGGGCTGCTCCTGTGGCGAGGAACCGAGCTGGGACTCCCGGACGGACGACACTGGTCGTGCTGACACCGCGCCGGCCGACACGGACGCTGACACCGATAGTGACACCGACTCGGATACCGACGCCGACGCCGATACCGACTCGGATGCGGACACCGACACCGGTGAGCCCAGGGAGTGGGTTCCTTGCAGTGAACCTGCTGCCGTAGATGGAGCTCCACTGGGTGTGGTGGACCTGGGGACGGCGGACATCCGGTTTCTCGATGACCCCTTGAGCGCGTTCGACTTTGGTGACGCGAACGCCGACGGTTGTTCCGACCTCGCCACACAGCACGGGCCGAGAGCCCTCTGGATCGCAAGCCCTGCCACCACTGAGGTGTCTGTTAGCAAGGGTGATTGGACAACGTCCTTTCCAAGCATCGAGGAAAGTGACTGGGCGGGCGATCCCCTCGCAGTCGGCGACTACGACGGCGACGGCCTGGATGACCTCGCAGTGGGAGCACACTACGGAGGCCCCGAGAACATGGGCGCCGCCTACGTGGTCTACAGCCCTGTGGTCGGTGTGTACGATCTCGAACGAGCAGACGCGACTCTGCTCGGTCTATCCGAGTACACACCCCAAGCAATGACCTCGGGTGATATTGACGGAGATGGCCTCGATGACCTGGCGCTCACCTACCGACCGTACTCGACAATGGACGATCAGGAGGGCAAGGTCTACCTCACGCGCGGGCCCATCACGGGGACCTGGGAACTGTCCGAAGCGGAAAGCATCGTCGTTGACGACGAACAGACCGAGACGGGCAGTTCTTTCGGTCTCGACGCGTCCCTCGGGGGCGATCTTAACGCCGATGGTCTGGCAGACCTCGTGGTCGTCGCGAGATGGAGGGGTAGCAAGCAAGCCGGGGTCGTGTATGTCATGTTCGCCCCATTCGCCGGCCGGACGACCATCTCCGACGCCGACGCCCGATTCGAAGGGAGCGGTGGTATGACGGGGATTGACCTGTCTGTGGGCGGCGACGTCAACGGCGACGGCTACGACGACCTGATGGCAGGTACATCACTCCAAACCACCGGCTACGCCTACCTGCTGCTCGGCCCACTCGAGGATAGCTCCTACACCACCAGCACCGTGGATGGGAAGCTGTCGCTGACAGAATCCTTGGCATACTTCGGACGGTATCTGTCTATCGAACAGGACCTGAACGGCGACGGGCAGGACGACGTGGCCGTCGGGGCACCAAACAGCTCCCTCTACACTCCGGAAGTGGGGACCACCTACCTCTTCTACGACGCACCACTGGGTGTCGTAGAAGCCAGTGAAGCCGACGCGTTCATCCACTCGGACTCCGCCTACGAATACGGGCTTTGGGAGGGGGCCGGAGCCGTGGTGGAGCCGGCTGGTGACATGAACGGTGATGGGTACGACGACCTGCTCATCGGCACCAGCATGGGAACACTGTACTACAACGTCCTCTTCGGCGGGCCATTGTAGTTTCTCGGCCACGCGCAGATGGACGAATCCAGGTGCTTGGGAAAAGCCGCTGTGCGGCACCCGCGGGCTCCGCCCCCAGATCCCTCCCAGGGGCAGAGCCCCGGACCTGCCGACGCCATCCTGATGTCGTCGCGCCTCGACTGAACGGGGCCGACGAGCCAAGCAGGACGTCAACATCCACGTCGTCTTCACCCTGCTTCCTCCTGCATGTCCTGCTGCCGGATTTCCACAAGACTCGCTACTACGGCCTGTACTCTTCGGCCCACGTCAAGCGTATCCAATGGGGGCTTCACGCCCGGCTCTTCGCTGTGGGTCAGGCAGGAGATTGGGGTGAAGGACCCATGAGCTTCCTCAGCCATCCGAACATCATCCACTCGCCTCGACTCCGTCCAGCTTTCGCAACAGCCCCTCGAGCATCTCCGCGTGGTGCTGCTCGGTCAGCGCCAGGTGGGTGAAGAGCTCCTGGACCTCGCCCTGGGTCTCGGAGCCCATGCAGGCGTAGGTGTAGGCGGCGTGTTTTTCGGCCTCGAGGGCGATCTCCACCGCTTCGCGGAGGTCCATGGACTCTTCGTCGGGAGTCGCTGATGGTTCGGCTGCATCCTCGGGCGGGTTCATGGCCAGGATGCGAGACCAGTCGATGGCCTGGGCCTGCTCGCCGGTGGCCATGGCCTTCAGGGTGGCGGCGTGCTGCTCTTCCTCGCCCGCCATCTCCATCAGGAAGGCCTGGGCTTCGGGATCATCGGTCATCTTGGCGACCATGCGGTAGAAGGCAGCCCCCTGCCGCTCGGCCTCGATGGCCCGCTCGAGGGCCTGCTCCATGGTCAACATCGCTGCTCCTTCTCTTCCTCTCGTCCCCCTCTAATCTGCTGGTGCCGGGCACGGTGCCGAGGGCGGGGAGGCCGCCGGGTGAGCATGCTCACTCGGAGCCTGCAGGCCCCTCTTCGTCGTGGAGGATGCGCACCGCGGGGGTGTCCAGATCGTCGAACTGACCCCGGCGCATCGCCCACCAGAAGGCGGTGACGGACGCTGTGACCAGGATCAGGGCGACGGGGAGGGCGATGTAGAGGACGGACATGGTGCGTCGGGGAAGCTGCGGGAGCGGTAGGACAAGGTAACCACCGTGAGCGAGCTCAACGGCATCAGGACGGCGGCGACCAGGGGGGTGATCACGCCGCTCATGGCCAGGCTGGCGCCCACGAGGTTGTAGATGATGGAGACCGCCAGGTTGCGACGGATGATGCCCATGGTGGCCCGGGCGCCGTCGAGCAGCTCCACCAGGGGCGCGAGTCCTGGGCGGGTGAGGAAGACGTCGGCGGCCGCGAGGCTGGCCTCGGCGCCTCCGTGGACCGCGATGCCGACGGTGGCGGCGGACAGGGCGGCGGCGTCGTTGACGCCATCACCCACCATGAGCACTGGCCCCTTGGCCTGACTCTGCTCAACGCGCTCCAGCTTGCGCTCGGGGCTGACTCCGCCGTGCACGGTCTCGGCATCCAGGCCCAGCTGACGGGCCACCGCGGCCGCCACCCGCGGGTGATCCCCGCTGAGGACCCCCAAGGACCAGCCCCGGGCCTCGAGCTGGCGCAAGGCGCCGGCGGTGTCGTCGCGGATCGGATCGCCGCAGCCGGCCAGGGCCACGGCCTGCCCCTCGCTGGCGATCAGCACCGGGCTGACGCCCTGCTCGGCCCAGGCCTCGGCCGTGGTGTCGATGGCGGTGGGGATGGTGACGCCCTGTTCAGCCAGCCAGGAGCGTGAGCCGACCTGGATGAGCGCACCGTCGAGGGTGCCCAGCACACCGCGCGCCGCCACCACGACATCCTCTGCCTGTAGGGGGGCGACGGGCTCGGCGGCGGCCACCAGGGCCTTGGCGGTGGGATGGGCCACCTCGCGCTCGAGGGCCGCGGCGGCGCTGAGCCAGCGGCGCTCGCCCTCGAAGCGCAGCACCGCGGTGCGACCTTCCGTCAGGGTGCCCGTCTTGTCCAGCCATGCGTGGCCCGGTCGGCTCAGGGCCTCGAGGGCCTCGGCACCCTTGATCAGGATGCCCCGTAGGGCCGCTCGACCCACCGAGGCCACCAGCGCCAGGGGTGTGGCCAGCCCCAGGGCGCAGGGGCAGGTGATGATGAGCAGGGCCACGGCGTTCTCCACCGCCCGCGACGGATCGATGAAGGCCCAGGCCCCCGCGGTCACAGCAGCCAGCGCGATCACCACCACCACGAACCAGGCCGCGACCCGGTCGGCCAGGCGCTCCACCGGCGCTCGGCGCTCGGCCGCGCGCTCCACCAGTGCCAGCAGGCGGCCCAGCCGAGTGGCCTCGCCGATGGTCTCCACCCGCAGCTCCACCGCCGCGCTGAGGTTGGTGGTGCCGGCCTGGACCTGCCCCCCCACCACGATGGGTGCGGGCATGGACTCCCCGGTGAGCACCGCCAGATCGAAGCTCGAGCTGCCCTCGACCAGCACGCCGTCGGCGGGCACGGTCTCGCCCGCCAGCACCCGGACGCGATCACCCGCCTGCAGGCTCTCTACGGGCACGTCACGGATGCGGTCGCCTTCCACCCGGTGGGCCACGGCGGGGGTGAGGGAGAACAGCTCCTCCACCGAGTCCTGGGCCCGTCGACGCTGGCGGTGCTGCAGCCAGCGCCCCAGCAGCAGCAGGAAGATCAGCACCGAGACGGTGTCGAAGTAGACCTCGCCGGTGCCCCGCAGCGTGTTGACCGCACCCCAGAGGGTGCCCGCGCTGATGCCGATGGCGAT
>CAZHIK010000687.1:0-5346 GCA_964532635.1 uncultured Enterobacterales bacterium | reverse complement strand
GGTGGACGCCTCCTCGATCTACGTGGACATCGAAGCTGCGGAAGGAGGAGACGGCAGTGAAGCGGCACCCCTGCGGTCCATCCAGGCCGGGCTGGACCTCGCCGGAGGTCTCGGTGGTGGCCTGGTCGCGGTAGCGGCGGGCGCCTACCCCGAGACCCTCGCACTGACCGCGGATCACACGAGCGTGCGCCTCGTGGGACGCTGCCGGGAGCTGGTGACCCTGGACGCCAGCGTGGGGGGCGGAGCAACGGCTGGGATCGACATCGACACGCGCTACAGCGAGGTGGAGGTTTCGCAGGTCAGCGTCGTGGGTTCGCAGTTCACGGGCGTGCTTGTGGGCTCGGGAGTGGTGCGGCTCGTGGACATCCGCGTGGAGGGGAACACCAGGGGCGGGATCGGAGCCTACCGCAGGAACACGACCGTACCGACCAGCCTGGAGGTGGAGGGGAGTGAGATAGTCGCAAACTACGAAATGGCGATCTGGGCCTTCATCGAAGGGACGGAGGTCTCGCTCACGGACCCCGTGCTCAATGCCACCAGGCGGGCGGGGGGGGGGGGGGGGGGGTACGGCATCGAAGCCTGGCAAGGCGCCTCGGTCACAGCCGAAAGCTGCTTGGTTGCTGGGAACACCGGCGTGGGCGTCGCTGCCAACAACTCGGGCACAGCGATCTCGCTCGTGGACACCGTGGTCCGGGACACCCGACCCGATGGGAACGGGGACGACGGGTTCGGCATCCTCGTCCTCGACGGCGCGACGCTCACCGCCGATGGAAGCGTAGTCGCCGGGAACACCGCGGTGGGAGTCATGGCCGACGATCCGGGCACCGTGGTCGCGCTCATGGACACCACCGTCTGGGACACTCGGCCCGATGGGAGCGACAGGTACGGGACCGGCATCCAGGTCGGCGGAGGCGTCACGCTCGTGCTCGAGGGCTGTGAGCTGGCAGGCAACACGACCGCTGGCGTCAGGGCCAGCGGAGCACAGACCCATGTCTCACTCGTGGACACGGTGGTGCGGGACACACTGGTCGATGGGAGCGGGAAGGGAGGCGTCGGAGTCCAGGTCTCGGACAGCGCCGTGCTCGAGGCCGAAAGCAGTGAGGTCTCGGGGAACACGTCGACGGGGATCCTGGCCGCGGACTCCGGAACCCGGATCTCGCTCATGGACACCGAGGTGCGGGATACCCTACCCAACGGAGACGGGATCCTGGGATACGGCATCCAGTTCTCCAGGGGGGCTGCGCTCATGGCCGTGGGCTGCGCTGTCACCGGGAACACGGACGTAGGGATCGCGGCTATGGACGCGGGCACCGAGGTCGTGCTCGTTGGATCTGTCGTCGCTGGTACGACCGCCGGGTTCGGCGAGAGGAGCACTGAAGGTCTCGGGGTTGTCGCCCAGGAAGGAGCCACGGTCACCGCCTTGGGCCTCGGTGTCCAGGACAATGACGGACCGGGTCTGTACGCAACGATGAGCGGCTCGTTGTCCTGTGTTGACTGCACGCTGAGCGGAAACCGGTTCGCAGGCGCGGTCACTGTGGATCGAGGCGTGCTCGTGATCGAGGACTCCGAGATCACGGACACCCTGCAGAGCGTAAACCACGGTGGAGGCGTCGGAATCTTCGCGGCGGATCAGGTCGACTTCGACCCGCCCACGCTGTTGGTCCGCGACAGCTCTGTGGAAGGAAACCAGGTGGCTGGGATCTGGGTGGCCGGAGCGGGCAGCTACGTGCTGACCGACAACGAGATCGCCGGCAGCTCGGCCATCCCACATGGCGCGACGACCCGCTGCGGCGACGGAGTGTACGCCGCTGGCATGGAGGCCTGGAACGGCAGCGACGGGCTGTCGCTCATCGGCAACACCATCACGGGCAACCAGGGCAGCGGGTTGTTCCTGGATGACGCCCACGCCCAGCTCGCGGGCAACACCTGGACCGGCAACACCCCCGACCTGTGGGTCCAGGGCGACGCATGCTCCCAGCCCCGCAGCGACTACGCCGAGGCTCCCACCAGTGAGTTCTGCCCCGAGTGGACCCGGCCGGTGTGTGAGCTGACCTTCGCGCTGAACCTGATGGCCGCCGAGGTCGAGGCCAGCCGGCTGCCGCCGTTGCCCCCCAAGGCACCACCGCAGGCCACGCCCAGGTGATGTCCCTTTCACGAGGCATGCCGGGCGGAGGAGCGTCACGTCGATGACCGCACGAGCCCTCGTCTGGCAGCTGATCGGCCCTGCGCTGACGATGGGCGGATGTGTGAGCCAGCAACAGACGACAACGGAACCGGGAGAGCTGCTGGCCTGCACCGATGGATTCATCGAAGACGAGGGAGCCTGCGTACCCGAGAGCTGCGGGGCGAGCACCTGGGGCAACCTCGAGGTGGACGCCTCCACGGTCTACGTGGACATCGATGCGGACGATGGCGGCGACGGGAGCGAAGGCGCGCCACTCCAGGCCATCCAGGCCGGACTCGACCTCGCCGGCAGCCGCGGCGGCGGCATGGTGGCGGTGGCGGCGGGGAGCTACCCGGAGCTCCTGACGCTCACCACCGAGCACGCCGGGGTTCACCTGGCCGGGCGCTGTCGGGAGCTGGTGACGCTGGATGTGAGCGTGGGGGGCTCCGACACAGACGGCATCGTCATCGCCGTGGCGGCAGCGGAGGTCGAGCTTTCGGGGCTGGAGGTGAGAGGCTCCGACGTGGCTGGCGTGGCGGTCGCTTCGGGACAGGTGACCTTGCGGGACATGGCCGTGATCGACAGCGGCTATCTCGGCGTAGTGGCGGTTCGGGCCAGCTTCTCCGCCACGGACCTGGTGCTCGAGCGCAGCGAGATCAGCGGGTGCGGCTCGGTGGGCCTGCTGACCTACGGCAGCGCGGTGACGGTCGAGCTGCGACAGACGGAGATCCGGAACACAAGGGCAGATCCACAGGCCGGGGTAGGCGTGGGCATCGTCGTCCACGAGGGCGCCGCTCTGCTGGCCGAGGACGTCGTGGTGGTGGGCAGCGAGGGGCTAGGCATCGACGTGTCCGATGAGGGCACCACAGCGTTCCTGGAGCGGGTCGTGGTGACAGGCACCGAGACCACCTCGTCCGGGACCGGCGGGACCGGAGTCCAGGTCCTCGAGGGGGCGAGCCTCCAGGCCGACGCCTGCGTGGTGGAGGGCAGCAGGATCTACGGAGTCCTGGCGGCGGATGATGGCACCGAGGTCGTCATCCAACAGACCCGCGTGCTGCGCACCAGCGCGGACGACGATGGGAACCCCGGCGTAGGCCTGGCGGCCACCGAAGGCGCCAGCCTGCGGATCGAGGGCTGCCACGTCTCGGCCAGCACCGGCAACGGGATCTCCGCGACCGACCCCGGCACGACCCTCGCGTTGAGCGGAACCACGGTACAGGACGTCCTGTACTCCGAGGATCTCGTGTCCTACGGTGTCTACGGGGCGGATGGTGCCAGCCTGTCCCTCGAGGGCTGCGTGGTCCAGGGCACCAACCAGATCGGCGTGGTCCTCGGGCGCCAGGGCACCCGGGCAACGATCAACGGCTGCACGCTGCGGGACTCGAGCACCGATCCCAGCGGTGTAGGCGGCGGTGTCGCCGTTGCCGAGGGCGCATGGCTGGAGATGGAGGGCTCGTGCATCACGGGCTGCGCCGGTGTGGCTTGCAGCGCCGTGGACATGGGAACGGAGGTGATGCTCCGTCACTGCGACGTGAGCGACATTGGGCAGGGGGTCGAGGGTGAGTTCGGGTTTGGCCTGCACGTGGAGCTGGGGGCCAGCCTGTGGGTGGAAGGATGCGACGTGGTGGGTGCGACGTCGACGGCCGTACAGCTGAGAGATCCCGGGAGCACGACCTCGATCATCGGTTCCAGTATCCGGGACACGCAGCCCTCCGATGGAGCGGGTCGGGGTTTGGAGGTCAGGGACGGAGCACAGCTGCGGATGGAGTCCTGTGATGTCTCCGGAAACACCGACATCGGTCTCATCGCCGGAGGGGCAACCACCGAGGTGGTCTTGCTCGACTGCCTGGTCTCGGACACACGTATCGGCCTGGAGAACGACCCATGGGGTGGCTACGGCATCGCCGTCTGGGAAGGCTGCTCGCTGCTGATCGACGGCTGTGAGATCTCGAGGAACAGGTCCTTCGGCGTGGCGATGCAGGACAGCGGAACCTCGGCGGTGATGTCCAACAGTACGGTGCGAGACACCCGGCCGGACGGAATGGGTGACTATGGCTACGGAGTTGGGATCATCGGGGGAGCCAAGCTGGCCGTGGAGGCCTGCCTGTTCGAGGACAACGCAGGCACCAGCCTGGTGGCTTCGGACGCGGGCTCCAGCGTGGTCATCCGCGACAGCACCATCACCGGCACACAGCTGAACGGGGTCTACGCCTTCGGTGGGGGGCTCAACCTCCAGAAGGAGGCAGTGATCGAGGCGTCGGGCCTGGTCCTGAGCTCGAACGGCGGGCCCGGGATCATCGTGAACGGCCAGCGCAGCTCCATCTCCTGCACCGGCTGCACGCTGATCGACAACCAGTTCGCCGGAGCGGCTGCGGTGGGAGGGGGCGCATTGATCCTCGAAGACACGCTGATCGAGGGGACCTCCCCCAGCGCGAACCTCGGTGGAGGGATCGGGATCTACGCCGACCCGTGGAATCGAGAGCAGCCTCCCTCGGTCTCCCTCGTCTCCTCCACGATCCGCGGCAACCCGGTCGCGGGCGTCCAGCTCCGCGGGGAGGGCAGCTACCACCTGGAGGACAGCGCCACCCACGGTGGCGAGGGCGTGGTCCACGGCGCGGGACGACGCTGCGGGGACGCGGTCCAGGTCGGGGAGGGCGTCACCTCCTGGGACGGCAGCTCGGGCCTGGGCATCGAGCGCTGTAGGTTGCTGGACGGGCTCTGGGCGGGCCTGTTCCTGGACGGCGCCACGGCCACACTCCTCGAGCCCAGCTTCTCGAACAACACCGTGGACATCGTGGTGCAGGGGCTCGGATGCGAGACACCCCCACCCGGCCAGGAGTGTGCACCCACCGGGCTGGTGGAGTGCTGCCCCACCTGGGACTACCCCAGCTGCGCGGACACCTTCGCGCTGCGGCTGGATGTCGAGGGGATCGAAGAGGCGCGGGTGGAGGCACCCAGCACATGGGCCATGCCCACAGACCTGGGGCTCCTCTTCGAGCGCAGTGACACCGCCCCCCCCTTCGAGATCGAGCTGCAGGTTCCCACGTCGGACACCCCGCGGACCGGGGTGGTGTACCGCTGGCCTCGCTGGTCAGGAGCGATGACCCAGCACCTCCCAGAGGCCCCCTCCGCCACTCCCACCCCCACACGACCGCTCGCACCACGCCCCCGACCACCCGGCC
>CAZHIK010000686.1:0-5351 GCA_964532635.1 uncultured Enterobacterales bacterium | reverse complement strand
GGTCGGCTCCGCGGCGGGGGCGGGGTCCGGCTCCGGGGTGCTGTCGCAGGCGATGGCGAGCAGCATCAGGGGTAGCAGCGGCTGGTGGATCATGGCCAGCCCTTACCCCCGGGCCCCCCGCCGCGGCAAACCCACGCGGATCCCTGGCGCCGAAGGGGTTAGCCTGGGCCTGATGGCCGAAGCTCTCCGACCCACGCCAGCGCTCCCGGTGCTCCTCGCCCTGGCGGTGGGCTGCACCGCCGACGCCCCGGTGCCCGCGCCCTTCCCCGTGGTCACCGTGCCGGCGGGGAGCTTCATGATGGGCAGCGATCCCTCCAAGCTGGAGTTCTCCGGCTGGAACCACCCCGATGAGCAGCCGCAGCACGAGGTGATCATCAGCCGCAGCTTCGAGCTGGGCACCACGGAGATCACCCAGGAGCTCTACCAGGCGGTGGCCGGGAGCAACCCCTCCCACAGCCGCGGGCCCGCCCAGCCCGTGGAGAAGGTCCCTTGGCTCGCGGCGGTGGCGTTCGCCAACCTGCTGAGCGAGCAGCATGGCCTGGAGCCCTGCTACCTCATCGAGGCCGACCAGGTCGCCTGGCCGGAGGGCCCGGCCTGCGAAGGCTTCCGGCTGCCCACCGAGGCCGAGTGGGAGTACGCGGCCCGAGCCGGGGGCAGCACCCCCTTCGCGGGCTCGAGCCGACTCGAAGAGGTGGGCTGGTACGAGGACAACAGCGGCGATCGGGTCCACAACGTGGCTCAGCTGGCACCCAACGCCCTTGGCCTGTTCGACATGAGCGGCAACGTCTGGGAGTGGACCTGGGACTGGTACGACCCTGGCACCTACGCGGCCGACGCACCCCGGCGGGATCCCGTTGGCCCGGACCAAGGCCGCCAGCGGGTGCGGCGGGGGGGCTCCTGGCACTACAACGCCGACATGTCCCGGGTGGCCAACCGCCGGCACGAGTGGCCCACCAAGGGCACCAACGTGCTGGGGCTGCGTTTGGCCAGGACGGTGGACTGATGCGCGCGGCTGCGCTTCGTCTGCCCCTCGCCGTGGCCCTTCTGGCCCTGCTGCTGTTCCTGCCAGGGCGGCTGCGAGCCGAGACCGTCAGCTGGGACCTCGCCCTCGAGCCCGGACACGTCGCCCAGCTTCGGCTGCTGGACGCCGAGGGCTTCGAGATCGGGGTCTTCCGCTGCGCCGACGGCTCCACCCTCGACCTGGTGGGCTGGCGTCCGGACGAGGATCCGGCCCCCGGGAGGGTGAAGGGCAGCGTGGAGCTGTGGCTGATGCCCGGCAGCTACACCCTCCGAGAGGAGCTACCGGGCGAGGTGCGCGACCGCAGCTTGGATGCCGTGACCACCGGTGGCCGCATGGTGCGCACCCAGCTGAGCCGCAGCGCTGATGGGGTAGTGGCCTGGCGGCGCACCGAGGGAGCGGGCCACGACGCCCTGGCCTGGGCTCCCGCCTACTCCGGAGGTGTGACCTTCCTGACTCTGGGCCCCGGGGAGTGGCGCGCCACGGAGCTGGGAGCCTCGAGCCCCCACGTGGACGTCCGCGAGGGCGATGACTCCGTGGCCTTCCAGGTGCCCGGGGACTGGGACCAGGTGAAGCAGCGGCCCTGCGGCCCCGGCGAGCATGCGTGGCTGGTGCGCTTGGGCCTGCTGCCGGTCACCCTGCTGTTGTTGGGTCTGGGAGCCTGGGGCTTGTGGGCCGCGCGCAGGGTGCGCGGACTGGCCCTGGCCGCCGGTGTGGCCCTCACCACCGGCCTGGTGGCCATCGCACCGGCCCTGACCAGTCTGGGCTCGGTGTTGTTGCTGAACGATCCCGCCAACACCGATCCCCCCGACTCCGTGGCCCAGATCGCCAGCATCGCCGAGGCGCTGCCCCGCCTGTCGGATCTCAGCGCCTGCTTCGGCTTCCCCGAGGGGGCTTCATGGGTAGCCAACGGCCCTTCGTGGCTCGGCTACCTGCTCCCTTCGGTAGTCAGCTGGGTGGCCGATCCTCTGGTGGGCCACAACTTGGGCGTGGGCCTGCACCTCGTCCTGCTGGCCCTGGCATCCTGGGCCCTGGCCCGCAGCCTGGGTGCGGGTCCCCGGGTGGCGCTGCTGGCGGCCGTGGCTCCCTGCCTGGCGGCGTCGATGCTCGATGAGCTGGACCAGCTCAGCATCGATCGTTCCACCTTCTTCCTGGTGCCCATCTTCTTCCTTTGCCTGCACAAGGCTGCCCAAAAGAAGGGCTGGCGCTGGCCCCTGGCTGCGGGGGCTTCCCTCGCCGCGGTCTTCTACGGGCAGGTGCACTACGGGCTCTACCTCTGCGCGGCCGCGCCGCTGCTGGTGCTGCCTCGACTGGTGGGCGTAGCACCCCACTTGCGCCTGGCCCGCATGGCCCTGGTGGGAGTGGTGGCCGTCGTGCTGATGGCGCCAGGTCTGCACCTGCTGCTCGAGGGCACCGAGGGCACCCCCTACCAGCAGGACGAGGCCACGCTGCTGACCACCGCCGAGGACCTCTGGCAGCCGGTGGACGCCCGTACCGTCAGCGAGTTCATCCGCAACAACGATCCGAAGTACCGGGGCGGCGCCGAGCCTCCCATGGCCACACCTCAGGATCGCCTGCTCACCGCGGTGTCCCGCTCCCTGACCGTGCGGGCGGTGGCCGAGCCCTACAAGCTGCTGCCCGGCGGCGGCCTGTACTGGGGGCTGGTGCTGCTGGCGGTGGTGGCCGCCCGGCGACGCTCCATCGCGCTGCTGGCCACCCTCGATGTCGCGGTGTTGATGCTCTTCGCCCTGGGGCCCCTGGCCCGCACGGGCCCCACCTCGGTGAGCATCCCGCTGCCCTACTACCTGGACTTCCTGTTCATCCCGGGTTTCGAGCAGCTCAAGCAGCTCAACCGCTACCTGGTCATGGCCTTGAGCATCTCGGCGGTGCCCCTGGCTTTGGGGGTCCAGGGCCTGGTGGGTCGAGCCTCGGAGCGCTGGGCCTGGCTGCGCACGCGCTGGGCCCTGGCCGGAGGGGCGGTGGCCACCATTGGCTTGGCGGTGGCCCTGGACGCCGTCCACGTGCAGGTGATCCAGCTGTTCAACCTGGGCGCGCCGGGCGCCAACCTGCCCATGGTGGCGGTCTCCATGGAGCTGCCCGAGGTGCTGCCCCAGGAAGCTCCCGAAGCCTTGGACGGCCTGGACAGCGCCGGCACCCTGGCCCTGCCGGTGGAGCACCCCATCTCTCCCGGGGTCTCCATGAGCGCGATGCAGGCCGGGCTGAGGCTGGTCAACGAAGCCCCCTACGGCTCGAGCGCTGGGGGCAGCTATTGGTTCGAGACCAACGCCCTGCTCAACCAGGCCGTGTTGGCGGCGGGCTCGGCCCGCTCCGGGCAGCTGCTGGCCCTGCAGGATCCCGAGCGTGAGCTGCGGGATCTGAGGGCCAACGAGCTGCGCTACGTGGTGCTGTTCCGGGACCGGCTGCTGGGCCCCGAGCTGTCTCCGGGGGCAGAGGCCCTGCTGGACACCCACCTCGAGCGCCTGGTGGACGACGGCGAGGTCGTCGTCTGGGAGGTGAAGTGAGCTTTCGTGCGTTGATCCCCGCGCTCTGCCTGCTGCTGGCTTGCGAGGCCGGCCAGGACATCCCTGCCGAGCCCCCGCCCGCGGCCTCCATCCCGCCCGTGGCCGCCCAGCCGTCAGGAGCGCTGCCTCCGCCAGTGGCCCACCCCGGGGAGCGTCCGCCGCCCGAGGGTCACGACGCTGGCCCGCCCCCGCCGGTGCTCGAGGCGGGCGAGCACCCCTTCGGAGAGATCTTCGGGATCGACGCCTCCCTCGCGGTGCAGCCCGACTCTCCGGATCTGCACTACCCCCTGGACAAGCTGTGGCGCATGGCAGGCTCGGCCCGGGACGTCAACCGCAAGCCCGACCAGGTGATGGCCCTGTTGAAGGTCCAGCCCGGTGATGTGGTGGCGGATGTGGGCGCGGGCTCCGGCTACCACACCTGGCACCTGTCCGAAGCCGTGGGAGCCGAGGGCGAGGTCTGGGCCACCGAGATCCAGCTCGACTCCCACGAGTTCATGAAGCAGCCCATGCCCCCGCCGCCCCCGCCTCACACCCACGCCCAGCTGCTGCTCCGCGACCGCCGCGACGTGCTGATCCCCACCGACAGCATCTCCCTGGCCCTGCTGGTGAACGTGCACTTCTTCGCCTACCCCAAGGGCCCGCCCATGAAGGAGCAGTCGCTGCCCGAGGTGGTAGCCTTCTACCGCTCCATCCATCGGGCCCTCGAGCCAGGCGGCCGCATGGTGATCCTCGAGCACCAGGCCGACTTCGAGCGCAAGCCCGAGGGCAGCATCACCGCCGAGGGCATCACCGAGCAGGTGGGCCAGGCCGGCTTCGTGCTCACCGCGCAGCACCAGCCCATCCCGGGGGAGTACTTCCTGGTGTACGAGGCGCGCTGACCCTCAGGTCCCCGTGCGGGCCACGCGCAGGCCCAGGCTGCCGCTGGTTCCCTCGGGGGGATCGCGGTGTCGGCGGGCCGAGCGGATGATGGCCGGGGTGTCGCCGTGGGCACCACCGCGGTTGACGCGCCAGGCGGCGCCTTCGTCTCCCAGCGGATCCTCGGCGTCGCCGCTGTACTCCTGGTGGCCGTCGTGGCACCACTCCAAGACGTTTCCCACGGTGTCGTACAGGCCCCAGGCGTTGGGGGTCAGCTGTCCCACCCGGACGGTGCCGCCGCCCTCGCTTCCACAGAAGGTGGCCTGCTCCTCCAGCAGGCTGCCGTCGTCCAGGGCCAGGTCTTCTTCGCAGCTGTCCTCTGTGCCCGAGAGCAGCCCGGCGCCGTTGGGGAAGGCACCGGAGGAGCCAGCACGGGCGGCGTACTCCCACTCGGCCTCGGTGGGCAGGCGGTAGCCGGGGCAGTCGTAGGGGCTGGTCCAGGCCGTGGTGCAGACCACCGCGCTGTCCTCGCCTTCGCAGCTGTAGCAGGGCTCCAGGCCTTCGGCGTTGGACAGGGCGTTGGTGAAGGCGGCGGCCATGTGCCAGCTGACGTTCTCCACCGGGCAGTCCTGGCAGCCAGAGTACCAGCTGGGGTTGAAGCCCATCAGGGCCTCGTAGCGGGCCTGGCTCAGCTCGTGGGCGCCCACCAGGAAGTGTCTGGTGAGGGTGACGGTGTGCTGGGACTCGTCGGCGTAGTGCCCCACCTCGCTCGAGGGGCTGCCCATGGCGAAGCTGCCTGCGCAGGCTTGCACCAGCGGCATGTCCTGGACCGTGGTGCCGGCCCCAGGGGTGCAGGGGACGTCGGTGTCTGCGTCGCTGTCCGCGTCGGCGTCGCTGTCGGTGTCCGCGTCCGCGTCCGCGTCGCTGTCGGCGTCTGTGTCGCTGTCGGCGTCTGT
>CAZHIK010000685.1:0-5355 GCA_964532635.1 uncultured Enterobacterales bacterium | reverse complement strand
CTCGAGCGGCATCTCGAGCGGGGCGGCAGTCAGCCCCTCTGGGGGGCCGTGCGGGAGCTCCCTGCGCTGGTCGCCGCCACGCGTGAGCAGCGCCGCCAGCTGCTGGAGCGCTTCCCCCTGGACCGAGACAGCCTCGAGGACGAGATCTGCGAGCGAAACCTGGTGATCGCCGCAGGCGGTGGCGGAGGCGCTGGCTACGGCTACGTGGGTGCGTACGTCCTGTTCCACCGCAACAACCTCGATCCCGCACTCATCGCGGGCACGAGCATGGGCGCTCTGATCGGCCTGTGTCGTGCTCGGCGCAAGCGCTTCGACGTGGCCGCCACCTTCCAGGTCGGCAAGCGGCTGACCTGGCCCAATCTCTTCCATGTGCTGCAGATGGAGAGCCGCTACGGCCTTCCCGCGGGCCTCCGTCTCGATCTTCATCGGGTCCTGGGCCCGATCTTCCTCAACGAGGACGGCGAGACCCTCACCATGGGCGAGCTGCCTGTGCCCATGCGCATCGTCACCACGGGCATCAAGCTCGACGCCCTCAAGCACGACCTCAGCTACTACGAGCACTTCCTCGACGGCGTGATGGTCCCTGGGCGAGGCTTCACCCGTGGTGGGCTGCGGCGGGTGGCGGGAGTGGTCAACCTCGTGAGGGAACTGACCGACGATCCGGAGCTGCTCACCGAGATCGTGTTCGGCAACGACGACTCCACCCGAGACGCCGATGTGCTCGATGCGGCGGGCTTCTCTTCGGCCATCCCCGGGCTCATCCACTACGACCTGCTGCGGGACGACGCGCGCATGAAGCAGCTGCTGGATCGGCTCTATGCCATGCACGGCATCGCCCGCATGGCTGAGGGTGGCATGGTCAACAACGTGCCCGCGCGGGTGGCCTACCAGTCCGTCATGGACGGTGCCCTGGGCCGCCGCAACCTGTTCGTTCTCGCCATGGACTGCTTCGCCCCACAGCCTCGCAGCTTCATGTTCTACCCCCTGCAGCAGATCGTCCGACCCAACGTGTTGCGCAACCTTCCCTACGCCCACATGTACTTCCCGCTCGGGCGGGTGCTCAACGCGCTCAACCTCGCTCCCACGGTGCGTTCCGTCGAGAAGGCCATCCGCTGGACCTCCCAGGAGCTCAAGCCCGACATCCCGCTCATCAAGGCGATGGTGGCGCGCATTCCGGTGCTCCAGGAGGCTTAGGCTGTGGGATTCCCGCGGGCTTCTGTCGGGGCGGTTACACTCCCCCCCCTTCTGCTGGCGAGGTGATTTCGTGACGGATCTCGTCCTCCGCGTGGAGTGCCAGGGAGAGGTCCTCGGCGAGTTTCCCATGGACCGCGCCCCCGTGGTGCTGCGCCTGCAAGATGGCGACACCGGTCGGGTCATCACCACGCTGACGCTCGAGCCCGCCCAGCCCGACCAGGCTCACGCGGACGAACCCAACGAGGTGTCCCAGCCCCGTGTTGGCTTCGGCTCCATGCCGTCCCTCGAGTCCACGCTCGACCTCTACAAGGACGAGACCGCCAAGATCGATCTCTCCGGCGACGACACCCTCGCCAAGGGCATCCAGCGCATCCGCGAGGCCTCCAAGGCTGCGGCCATCATCAACCTCGACCTGCCTGCCGACGTCGAAGCCGAAGCCGCTTCGCCCATCGCGCCGGTGAGTCCCGACGAGCAAGCCGCTGGGATCGAGATCCTCGAGCTGTCCGAGCCCAGCGCTGACATCGACTCGGCGATTGGGCAGGCGGCCGCGGATGAGGCTGACGAACAGCCGGTGCTGCCCACCCCCATCGCACCCGAAGAGCCCCAGCCCGAGCCCATCAAGCCCCCCCAGGGGGACACTCTGAAGCTCCATCGCGACGATCCCGTCGTCCGGGTGGTCCAGCGGCAGGAGCCCGAGCCTCGGCCCGAGCCACCCGCGGCCGAGCCGGAGAAGACCGAGTCGGACGTCGCCCCGCTCCCAGCCCCGCCCACCCCGGAGCGGGATCGCTCGGTCACCCACACCCTCAGCAATGGCCTCGTCGACCTGATCCAGATGGCCGAGCGTGAGGCTCGCGAGCTGCGAGAGGCGGCCCGTCCGCGTTCTACGATCACCGACAGGCTCCCCGACGACGGTGGGCGACCCACCCACGTGGAGCACCCCGAGGCCATCGAAGACGACGGCGAAGGTCCGCCCACCCGGGTCAGCCGCAATCCCTTCGTCCCGCAGCCCATCGCCCCGGAGGCTCCCTCCGAGCCCGGCGCAGCCCTCGGGGACGACACTCGCTCCCTCGAAGACAGCGAGTCGGGCACCGAGCTGCCCGTCGAGGACCTCTCGGTCGAGGTGGGCACGGACTTCGCCGAAGAAGACGACGAGCCCGTCACCGTAGTGGCCGAGGCTCCCCTCAGCGTCCGCGCCCGACGCCCCCTCTCGCGGGGCGAGTACGACGAGCTGCCCGTTGGCCGCGGCCGTGCCGCTGGTGATGATCTCAGCCTGGGACTGCCGCAGGATCCCGGGCTGGTCGGTCCTCCGCGGGGCTACGACGAGCTTCCTGTGCCCGAGGCCTCCCGCCGAGAGCCCGGAGACGACCTGTCGCTGTCGCTGCCGTACGACGCGGGCCTGACCGACGCCTCCATCGACGAGCTGTCCCTGCCCGTGCCCAGCCCCACCGGCGAGCACACCGGGGCACCTGTGGACGCCTCGCTGTCCCTGTCCCTTCCGCTGCCCGACGGCCTGTACGAGGCCGACTCCGACGACGACATCACCCTCCCACTGCCCGAGGACAGTGAGGTCTCGGATTCCCACGCGCCCATCGGCGACATCGGGGGTGAGGCCACCGTCTCCAGCGGGTTCGCGGCGATGTCCATTGGCTCCCTGGGGCAGCCGCAGCAGGTTCGCCCTCGCTTGCTGGACACCACGGCCGGCTTCGACCGGGATCCCTCCACCGAGCGGCTCGAGGGGGCCGAGGTCTGGTTCAGGCGACAGGGTGAGTGGACCCCGCGTGGCGCCCTCGACCTGAACCAGCACGTGCAGGCCTTCGGAGGGATGGTGCGGTGTGATGAGCACGGCGGTCTGGTGGTGCTGGCGGGCCCCCGCCTCCACGGCTCCGCCACCCTCCCCAGCGGCGAGCTCCGTCAGATCAGCTCCGGCCAGCAGGCCGTGCACCTGCCCCCGGGCACCTCCGTCATCATGTGGCAGGGAGAGCAGGGCATCTACGTTCGCAGCAACGTCGCGGCCGACACCAGCGGTCCGGTGCTGGATCAGGGACCGGTGGAGTACCGGCGTCCGCCTCGCTCCCGGGCCTGGAAGCCCCCCGCCTCGGATCTCGAGGACTCCTAGAAGTTCGGCAGGATGCGGTGCACCAGCACCAGCTCCGCCAAGCCGTCGCCGTTCATGTCTCCGCTGGCGATGGAGTCTCCGGTGAGCAGCCAGGCCTGCTGACGGACGATGGTGGCGTCGGCCTTGCCGGCGCTCGAGGTGGTGCTCCAGGTGCGGAAGGAGGTCTCGCCGTACCAGACGTAGACCGCCCCGGCCGCGAAGTGTTCCTCGTCACCGGTGGGGTTGTGGCGGGGCGCACCCACGACGATCTCGTCCAGGCGATCGCCGTCCAGGTCCGCCAGCTCCACGGCGCTGCCGAAGTGGTCTCCAGCGTCCTCGCCCACGAAGCGCAGGGTGGACTCGCAGCAGTCCTCCTCGTGGGACAGGTCTGCGTACAGCACGGCCAGCCCCCGCTCGCGGCCACCGCCAGGTGCCCCCACCAGCAGGTCGGGCTGGCTGTCCCCGGCCACGTCGCCCAGGGCCAGGGAGGCGCCCAGGTAGGCGTTGTCGGTGGGACCCCAGATCATCGCGGTGGCGCGGTCACCCAGGAGGTGGTGGACCTCGCCCTCGGTGTCGATGTCTTCGGCCACCCGCGAGCCAGGGATGATGTAGACCGCGCCGGCGGCCTCGTCCTCTTCGCTGTCGGCGTAGGGCGCGCCCACCACCAGCTCGGGCAAGGAGTCGTGATCGAGATCCACGTCGCAGCGGATGGCAGCCCCGGCCGCGCCTCCCAGTTGGTCCAGGGCGTAGGTCGGGCCCAGCGTGTGGATGGAGGCGCTGGTGGCCCCCTCGCTGCGCAGCTCGGCCATCTCCTTGCTGGACAGCACCGAGACCGAGCCCCCCAGAGCCGCGCCCCCGATCTCGCTCCAGGGCGTGGACATAGCCAGCTCGGGCAGCCCGTCACCGTCGAGGTCGCCACAGGCCGAGAGCACGCTGCCGGCCTGATCGTAGGCGTCGACGCCCAAGGCCGTGAACGCGGCGTCATCGGTGCCGAGCTGCTGCGCGACTCCGGTGTCGTACAGAGGCCGGTCGAAGTGGCCACTGGCATCGAAGACATAGAGGCGGCCGGCCTCGACGCTGTCGTCCACCCCGCGCCCCCCCGGGGCGGCGACGACCAGCTCGCGCCGGTCGTCACCGTCGAGATCGAGGGTGAGCAGGGCGGCGCCCATGCGGCTCCCCTCGTGGTCGTCCACCACCTCGGGGATCACCAGCGCCTGGCCGCCGAGGGCGCCGGCCTCTCGGCCCTCGAGGTCGAAGATCAGCACCGCCCCCAGCTCGGGGGCCCCGAGGAGCATGGTGTTGCCCGCCAAGGCCACTCCCCAGTCCGGCCCGAGGGACTCGGAGCCGGTCATGGAGAGCCAGGGTTCGTCGGTGGGATCCAGCACGGATGGCAGGCGACTGCCGAGGCCATCATCGCCTGGGCCCTGCCCAGCGATCACGGTGACCATGGCCGCCGAGTAGTCGTCTTGGCAGCCGGGTCCCACACACTCACCCGGGGGGCACCCGGACAGAAGCGTACCGAAGATGAGCGGTGCCAGCAGCACCGCCAGCTCTACTCGCCGTCGGCCGGCGCGGGCTCGGGGGCCGGGGTGGTGGACAGCTTGTAGGTGGTGCGGAGCTTGTTGGGCATCTCGATGGTGACTTCGTACTGCCCTGCAGGGACGCCGTGGAGCACGCCTTCGATCATGGGGGTCAGCACGCCGACCTCGACACCGTTGACCGTGACGATCAGGAACCCGATGGTGTCGTTCATGATGCGGAGCACGTGGGGGCCGGCGGCTTCGCCCTCGAGGGGGGCTACCGGCTCGAGGCCGTCGACGAACTTGTCGGGGTCGACATAGAGCTCGCGGAAGTTCTCCATCTTGCCCGTGGAGTAGTAGGGGTTGACCGGGAAGGTCTTGGTGTTGGTTGCGTAGGCCGGTGCGGCCAGCAGGGCCGCGGCCAGAGCGAGAGTGGAGACGAGGCGCATCGAGAGCTTCCTGGAGCTGGCGGGATCAATCGGTGGGTGTCAGGCCGGAGTAGTTCGTTAACGTCCGGGACAGGTAGACGTCACTGGTTGACAGATC
>CAZHIK010000684.1:0-5374 GCA_964532635.1 uncultured Enterobacterales bacterium | reverse complement strand
CCCGCTGAACGCGAGGGCGGAGGGATGAGATGTCAGTGCCAGACCTACGCCCAATCACATCGGCGTGCCCGGCTGGGGCGACACCCTCTGGGGCTGCGCCGACGTGGCCAACGTCAAGGAGTGCCGCCCGGTGCCGCTGCCGGACTTCGTGCCGATGACGTCACTGAAGTTCTTCCACGTGGACGAGGACACCCAGGCCGGCTGGCTCAACGTGTCGGTGCCCATCGTCGGCGACTTCCTGATGGCCTGCTACGACCCCGAGGGATCGCCCTACTGCGAGAAGGTCCCGATGGAGCTCCGGCCCCCGGTGCTGGTGACCTACGCGCGGGAGTGGCCCGGCTACGACCACGCCGCGGACGGCGCGGCCGGTGGTGGCGGCGGTCCGATGGCGATGATGGGCGGCGGCGCCCCCGAGGTCCCGCCGGAGGGCGTGATCGAGCCCGGCAGCAAGGGCAACATGTGGCTGTCCGCGGGCGCCAAGCCCCCGGGGCCGATCAACCTGTACGCCTGTCGTGACCTCAACGGCAACCCCGAGTGCCAGCTGGCGATCCCCGACTGGTTCCTGTTCGATCGCGAGAACATCGGCTTCAAGAAGGTCGAGATGATCGAGCTGAGCGGCGACGCGGTGGGCATCTCCATCGTCGAGCTGGAAGAGGGCAGCGCCGCCGAGTCCGCCGACCTCCGCGCCGGCGACGTGATCGTCAAGGTGGCCGGCTTCCCGCTCAAGAACGACAAGCACTTCAAGGGCCTGCTGATGCAGTTCCCGGCGACCTACCGGATCCCGGTCGAGCTGGAGAACGGCGACCGCGTCAAGATCAAGGTCCGCCGCAAGCCCAGGGACGACTAGCCCGCCCCCATCCGTTCGCGGCCCCGGCCGCCCTCCGCGCCCGCTCCGCCTTCACACCGTTGCCCTTCCATTCCACTCGCCCTCCGCCTTCACGCTCGGTAGACTCCGTGGTTCACCGGTACACCACGGGGAGACGAGCATGCTGTTCAGGACCCTGTCCAAGGACGCGTTCCGGTCGCTGGTCGAGGGCATCCTCGACTCCAACGAGGTGATCGCGCCCAAGAAGGTGGCGACCAACAAGGACGGCGCCCCGATCCATCAGTTCCTCCCGGCGGAGGGATTCGACGAGATCGACCTCGGGTACGAGAAGACCGAGTACTCGGCCAAGACCTACTTCCTGCCCTACAAGGAGACCCTGTCGACGACCACCTTCGAGGAGGACGACTGGGAACAGGACATCCGCTACCGGCTCCAGCCGCGGGTGCTGCTGGGGCTACACCCCTGCGACATCAACGGACTGGTCAAGCTGGACAAGGTCCTGATCAAGGGCCGGTTCCCCAGTCCCTACTACCAGTCGCGCCGACAGAACACGATCGTCATCGGGATGGCCTGTCGGGAGCCCTGCGGCGACGGGTTCTGCCGGGCGTTGGGCACCCACGACGTGACCCATGGTTTCGACCTCTTCCTGACCGACCTGGGGGATCGCTACTTCGTCGCCATCGGCTCCGACCGGGGCTACGCGATCCTGTCCGATGCCGCCACGGACGAGGTGACCGACGACGACAAGCGGGACTACGCGACGGCCCGCAAGCGCGTCGGCGGACGGCCACAGACCGACATCCAGATGCAGAACCTGACGACCCTGCTCGACATCGAGTTCGAGTCCGACGTCTGGCGCCAGTGGGGCAGCAAGTGCCTGTCCTGTGGCAACTGCGCGATGGTCTGCCCCACCTGCTACTGCTACGGGGTGCAGGAGGACGTCTCGATGGACTTCTCCTCCTCGACCAAGGTCAAGAAGCTCTACGCGTGCAACTTCCGCGACTTCGCCGAGGTGGCCGGCGGACACAACTTCCGACCGGACCAGGGCACCCGGCTCAAGTACCACTACTACCACCAGCACCGGGGTTTCCTGGAGGCCTACGAGGAGCCCAAGTGCGTGGGCTGCAACCGCTGCGGCCGGGTCTGCCCGGTGGGGATCCACCCGGTGGGAGTGATCCGCGACCTGCAGGCCGAGGAGGCGTCATGAGCATCGAACTCGAACGCTACGACGTGAGCCTCGAGGCCGAGGTCCAGCAGCCGCTGGACTTCCACAGCCGGGATCGGCTGAAACACACCGACCGGGTGTTCAAGGCCGAGATCACCAACATCGTGCAGCTGACCGAGACCGAGAAGCTGTTCCACCTGTACATCCTGGACAAGGAGGAGCGGGAGCGGTTCTCCTTCCTGCCCGGCCAGTTCGTGATGGTCCAGGTGCCGGGCTACGGGGAGGTGCCGATCAGCATCTCGGACTCCCCCTCGCGGACCCGGATCATCGATCTCGTGATCCGCGAGGCCGGGCTGGTCACCGGCATGCTCCACCGGGCCAAGCCCGGCGCCAGGGTGGGCATCCGCGGTCCCTTCGGCTCCCACTTCCCGATGGAGAAGATGAAGGGCCACAACGTGCTGCTGATCGCCGGTGGCCTGGGGATCGCGCCCCTGAGGGCGCCGATCTTCGCGGTCACCGAGAACCGCGCCGAGTACGAGGACGTGCACCTGCTGTACGGCACGCGCAGCCCGGACCAGATGTTGTTCGGCTACCAGTACGACCAGTGGCAGAAGATCTACGGGGTGCAGATGCACCGCATCGTCGAGAAGCCGGACGCCGAGTGGGACGGCGAGGTGGGGATGATCACCCAGCTGCTGGACCGTCTGGACACGCCCATGGACCGGACCTGGGCCATCGTCTGCGGGCCGCCGATCATGTTCAAGTTCGTCTGCGACCGGCTGGGGGAGATGGGGCTGCCGATGCACCGCATGTTCGTCTCGCTGGAGCGGCGGATGCACTGCGGGATGGGCAAGTGCTGCCGCTGCAACGTGGGCTCGACCTACACCTGCATCGATGGGCCGGTGTTCGACTACTGGGCGGTCCAGAACCTCAAGGAAGCCATCTAGGAGGCGTGCCATGAAGTACCTGGGCATCGAGCGCACGCGCCCCCGGGTGGCCGTGTTCGACTTCACCGGCTGCGAGGGCTGCGAGCTGCAGCTGGCCAACCGGGAGGACACGCTGGTGGCCTTCCTGTCGGCCATCGACGTGGTCAACTTCCGCGAGATCTCGTCCGAGGCGAGCGACGACTACGACGTGGCGCTGCTGGACGGCTGCATCACCCGCTCGGACGAGGTCACCCGGCTGCGGCAGATCCGCAAGCAGGCCAAGCTGGTGGTGGCCATGGGCAGCTGCGCCTGCTTCGGCGGGGTCAACGCGCTCAAGAATCGCATCGACCCCGAGGCCGCCAACCAGGTGGTCTACGGGGGGCACTACCGGGAGACCCAGCCCGCCCGCCCCGCCAGCGAGTGGATCGACGTGGACCTGGAGGTGCCCGGCTGCCCCGTGTCCAAGTCCGAGATGGAGCGCATCGTGCGCCACCTGGTGCTGGGCGCGCCCTACACGCCGCCGTCCTACGCGGTGTGCTGGGAGTGCAAGCAGCGGTTCACGGTCTGCACCTACGAGCTGGGGCAGCTCTGCCTGGGGCCGATCACCCGCGGAGGCTGCAATGCTCCCTGCCCGGCGGGCGGCCTGGCCTGCTGGGGCTGCCGGGGCGCGGTGCCCGACTGCAACTTCGAGGCGTTCATGGAGCAGGCCCGGGACAAGTCGTTCCCCGAGGCCGAGATCGCCGAGCGTGTCAGCTTCTTCGGCGGATTCGGGGCGTACCATGAAACAGATTGATCTCCACGTCGACGTCCACCACCTGACCCGGGTCGAGGGGCACGGCAACATCCACGTACTCGTGGAGGGGGGCGTGCTGAAGGAGGCCCGCTGGGAGGTGGTCGAGACCCCGCGGTTCTTCGAGGCCATGCTCCAGGGTAAACACTTCACCTCCGCGGGGATCCTCACGGCGCGGATCTGTGGGATCTGCAGCATCGGCCACTGCCTGGCCAGCGTCCGCGCCACCGAGGACGCCCTGGGGGTGACCATCCCCGACGCGGCGGAGAAGCTGCGGCTGCTGGCCAAGCACGGCGAGACCCTCCAGAGCCACGCCCTGCACCTGTTCTTCCTGGCCGCGCCGGACTTCGTGGGCACGCCGAGTGTGATCCCGCTGCTGGAGACCCACCCCGAAGTGGTGGGGATCGCCGCCCGGCTCAAGGGGCTGGGCAACCGTATCGCCGAGGTGGTGGCGGGGAGGGCGGTACACCCGGTATCGCTCCAGCCCGGCGGCGTGGCGCGGATGCCCCACCGCAAGCAGCTCCTGGCCTTGCGCGAGGCCCTGGTCGGCAGCGACGGCGACCTGGCGGCCACGGTCGACCTGTTCGGGACCTTCCAGGTGCCGGACTTCGTCCGGGAGACCGAGTTCGTGTCCCTGGCCGCGGAGGGGGACTACCCCTGGATCGGCGGTGACCTGGTCTCCACCGACGGGATCCGCAAGGCCGAGCGCGAGTACCTGGCGATGACCAACGAGACCGTGGTCAAGGGCAACACCACCAAGTGGTGCAAGCTCTCCCGGGAGTCCTTCGCCGTCGGCTCCCTGGCCCGCTTCAACAACAACTTCGACCAGCTCCACCCCGAGGCCCTGGCCGTGGCCGCGACCCTGGGCCTGTCCCCGGTCTGTCACAACCCCTTCCACAACAACACCGCCCAGCTGGTGGAGTGCGTCCACGTGGTCCACGACGCGGTGCGGCTGATCGACGAGCTGCTGGACCAGCTCGACGCCCCGACCATGGCTCCGGTGGAGCCCACGGCCGGCGTCGGCGTCGGCGCCGTCGAGGTCCCCCGAGGCATCCTCTACCACCGCTACGAGTACGGCGACGACGGCCGCGTGATCTCCGCCGACTGCGTGATCCCCACCACCCAGAACAACGCCAACATCCACGGCGACCTGGGGCCCTTGGTGGAGCAGTTCAAGACCGAGCCCGGTATGGACGACGACCGCTTGTCGCTCCTGTGCTCGATGCTGGTGCGCGCCTACGATCCCTGCATCAGCTGCTCGGTGCACTGAGCCTCGAAAAGGAGCCTGCGTACGTCCCTCGCGGGAATGGCTCCCTCGACACGCAGCTGGTCGACCTGCTCTACAAGATCGTCGCGCTCTTCTCGAGCGACGCGGCCGACGCGCTCGACCAGAACATCGACCTGGGCATCGGGCTCGACCTGGAGCTCCACGAGGAGGGCAAGGTCGTCGAGCTTCGGATGTCGCACCCGCTCTCCACCGGGGGGGACGAGCTGGTGGGCCGGTTCTCGGTCGAGTTCGTCGAGCCCCACGTGCCCACCCCGCTCGGCTCCGTGTCCCGGCCGACGACCCTCCCCGAGGGCCATCAGCTCCGCTTCGTCAACGGGGTCGACTACGATTCGGAGTGGATCGAGTACTTCCTGTACGACCCCGTCACGAGGGTCGGGGA
>CAZHIK010000683.1:0-5376 GCA_964532635.1 uncultured Enterobacterales bacterium | reverse complement strand
GGACACCCTGTCCCGGTTCTGCAGGAGCGAAACGAGCCGGATCGAAGCCTGCGATCCAATGGCACCGCTCGCGTCTTCGGTCGCATTGTTCTCCCTCGAGTTCCGCAAGCGAGGCATCCGCTACCTCTCGATCTCACCGCCCGAGCCGCCCCTGGTGAAGATCGACCGCGCCCTCGTCCAGCAAGTGTTCGTCAACCTGCTGGCCAACGCCCGCGACGCAGTGCTCGCGGCGCCGCAGGGTACCGAACGCTGGATCTCGATGGAGGTGGAGCCCCGGGAGAACAAGCTGCGCTTCGAGCTGGCAAACTCTGGGCCTACCATCCCCGTCGAGCACCGCGACAGGATCTTCGATCCCTTCTACACCACGAAACCCGAAGGCCGGGGGACCGGGCTCGGCCTGTCGATCTCTCGAGACATCGTGGCCCGGATGAACGGGACCCTGACCCTCGACGAAGACCGGGAAGAGACGAGCTTCGTCGTCGAGCTGCCCCTGGCCCTCACCGCTGTGCGCTCCCCCGCGGAGGACTGACCTCAGCCCTCAACCACCACCCGCTCGGCGGCATAGCGATCCAGGGCCTCGGGGTCGAGGTCGATGCCCAGCCCGGGGCCTTCGGGCACTCGAGCCACGGCACGCTCCACCAGGCTGCGGAAGCTGGTGACGTCGTCGCTCAGGCGCAGGGTGGACATGAAGCAATGCCCGCCCGGCATCAGGTTGGGCAGGGTGGCGGCGATGTTGAGCGCCGCCGCCTGGGTGATGCCCAGCTCGATCATGCTGTTGCACAGGCAGCCCAGGCCGTACATGCGGGCCACACCGGCGATGTCCATGGAGCGAGAGATGCCGCCGTTCTTGGTGACCTTGAGGGAGAAGGCGTCCACCAGGCCGGCGTGGGCCAGTTCCAGCGCCTCGGACGCGGTCTGAACACCTTCGTCGGCGGAGATGGGGTGGGTGGCGCGGCCGCGCAGGATGCGCAGCTGTTCGAGCTGGCCCCTGGGTACCGGCTGCTCCACGAAGTCCATCCGGCAGCCGCGGGTGGCGTCCATGAACTTCAAGGCCATCATCAGGTCCCAGCCCTGGTTGGCGTCGACGTTCCAGTGGATGCTGTCGCCGTAGCGCTGTTCGATGGCGTGGGCCCGCTCGATCTCCGTCTCGATGGGCAAGGCCCCCATCTTGACCATGAAGGTGCCGTAGCCCTCGGCCCGCTTGGCCTCGATGCGCTCGAGGTCCTGGGCCGGGGTGCCCGAGCCGAAGGGCCACAGCAGAGGCACGCTGTCGCGCAGCTTGCCGCCCAACAGCCGCCACACAGGAACGTCGAGAGACTTGCCCAGCAGGTCCCACAGGGCCATGTCCAGGGCTCCCTTGGCCAGGTTGTTGCCGTGGAGGATGCCGTCGAAGAGCTTGTTGTTGCGGACGATGTCCCGGGGGTCCTCGCCGATGAGCAGCGGCGCCAGCACGTGCTCGAGGGTGCCCATCACGCCGGCCCAGCTCTCCTCGGTGAAGGGAGGCAGGGGATCCGCCTCGCCCAGGCCTACCAGGCCATCGTCGGTGAACACCCGGACCACCACCGCCTGGGAGTGGGTGACGGTGCCGTACTTCCTGGACAGGACGTAGGGGGTGACCAGGGGGATGGTGACGTGGGTGGCCTCGATCCGCTCGACCTTCATGCTCCCTCCGGAGGTTCGGCTCCCCTCTGCCGTACCTGCGCGCGCCGCGGTGAGCAAACCGCGACACGGCGTCTCAACGTGACTCCATCTGGAGAGCCGCGGCGTATGATCTCGATCATGCCGTGCAGAACGGCACCTTCGCGCGCTGGGCGGCTGGCCTCCACTGGCCTTCCTTTGGTGCAAGCGAGCCTTTCGGTACACTGCTCGCGCCCTCCCATATTTCCCAGGAGCCACCCATCATGAAGATCGCTATCATCGGCGCCGGAAACCTCGGCCAGGCCCAGGCTGCGCACCTCGCCATGCTCGGCCACGAGGTCCGCATCTGGAACCGCACCGCGGCCCGCATCGACGAGATCATCGAGCGCGGGGGCATCGAGGTCCACGGAGTGCTCGAGGGCATGTTCCCCATGGCCGTGGCCTCGAAGGAGCTCGGCGAGGTGGTCCCTGGCGCCGACGCCGTGATCCTCACCGTGCCCGCCCAGAGCCACGAAGCCGTCACCAAGGCCGCGGCGACCTTCCTCGAGGATGGCCAGGTCTACGCCCTGCATCCGGGGCACACCTTCGGCGCCCTCGCCTGCGAGCATGTGCTCCGCGAGGCTGGCGTGAAGGTCGATCTCACCTACTGCGAGATCATGACCTCGCTGATCACCTGCCGTCGCACGGGTCCGGCACAGGTCAGCGCCTCGGCCATCAAGCGCGCCCTGCCCATCGCGGTCTACCCCGCCTGTCGTGGCTTCGCGCAAGTGGAGTTCCTGTTCGAGGCCTACCCTGAACAGGTGAAGGCCCGCGACACCCTGGTCACCAGCCTCGACAACCTCAACGCTCCAGTGCATCCCGTGGTGGTGCTGGCCAACATGGCCCGCATCGACAAGGGCGATGACTTCCGCTTCTACTGGGACGGCGTCAGCCCCGCGGTCTCGAAGCTGATGGACGCGGTGGACGCCGAGCGCTACGCCATCGGTCGCGCGCTCGACATCGACGTGATGACCCTCAAGGAGTTCTACGACAACTCCTACGATGTCGAGGGCGAAGAGCTCTGGGAGAAGATGGTCAGCAATCAGCCCTACGCGGAGATCACCGCTCCCAAGAGGCTGGACACCCGGCTGATCCTCGAGGACATGCCCACGGGAATCGTGCCCTACAGCAGCCTGGGCAAGGCCTGCGGTGTGCCCACCCCGGCCTGCGATGCCCTGATCACGCTGTGGAACATCGTCTTCCAGCGCGACTTCCGAGAGGGTGCCCGAACCCTCGAGAGCATGGGGTTGGCTCACCTGGATGCCGAAGGGCTGCGCCAGGTCGTATGGACCGGCCGTGACTAGCTCGATATTCCCGCCGGCCTCCCCTACACGAGGACGCCGGCTCATGCCCGCCAAGAAGAAAGGCCTCTACACCCTCCCCGAGATTCGCACCGCCTGCATCATCGGCGCGGGGCCCATCGGCTGCGCATCAGCGGCCTGGCTCGCTCGCCAGGGCCTCGAGGTCAGCATCTGCGACGTGGACGCGAGCAAGATCGCGCCCCTGTCCAGCGACGGTACCAATGGGGGCAAGGTCATCATCCGCGGCGGCGTGATGGACGGCGAGGATCCCATCGCCGCGGCCAGCACCAAGCTGGCCGACGTGGTCCCCGGCGCCGATCTGATCGTCATGGCGGTGCCAGGCGATGCCTGCGAGCCGGTGGCCCGCGCTGCGGCCCCCTACCTCGAGGACCGGGTGGTGGTGCTGTTCCAGCCCGGCCAGACCTTCTCTTCCATGGCCTTCCTCAACGCCGCCCGCTGGTCGGGCTTCGAGGGTGAGCTCACCCCGGTGGAGACCGTCAGCACCATCTTCACCGGCCGCCTGGCCGAGCCCGGAGTAGCCGAGATCTACGCCATCAAGCGCTGGATCGCCTTCGCCGCCTTCCCCGCTCACCGCACCCCGGTGCTGGCGCCCAAGCTGATGGAGTTGCTGCCCTCGCTGCAGCCTGTTGGCTCGGTGCTCGAGACCTCCCTGTGCAACTTCAACGCGGTGGTCCACCCGCCCATCGTGATGCTCAATGCCGGCCCCATCGACAGCCACCGTCCCTTCCTGTTCTATCGGGAGGGTGTCACCCCCGCGGTGGTGCGCCTGGTGGCAGCCTTCGACCACGAGCGCCGCGCGCTGATGCGCGCCCTGGGTGTGCCGAGCGTGTCGCTGCTGGACTGGTTCAACCGTGTCTACGGCCTGAACTCCCCCAGCCTGGTGCACGCCTTCCGATCCAATGGGCCATACGCCACGATCCATGCTCCCGACTCGCTGCACACCCGCCTGCTGCTCGAGGATCTCCCCACCGGCTTGGTACCGCTCATCGACCTGGCCGACCGCGCGGGCGTCCCTGTGCCCGCCATGAAGGGCACCCTGGCCCTGGCGGACACCATCCTCGACAAGCACTTCGCCGCCATCGGCCGCACGCTCAACACCATCGGGCTGGGCCACCTGGACAAGGAGGGGCTGGCGGGGTTGTTGGGGCCGGACAACTAGGGCTGGGGGCGCTCGGAACCTCCTACCCTGAGCGGCAGGGTACCCAGTTCCGAGCGGGTTTCAGGCAAAAGGCGCTCGGAACCCCCTACCCTGAGCGGCAGGGTACCCAGTTCCGAGCACCGCGCTCCGCGCTCCGAGCGCCGTGGGCCGCGTCCCCAGGACCAAAAACTGGAATCTGGATCAGGTCATTGGCTCGAGGCGGGAGCCCCTCACCCGCCCCTTCGGAGCACCCTCTCCCCACGGGAGAGGGACCTGGAAAACCAGAGTTGATCGCCGAAGGCTCTCTGTACTCGAGGGCGGCGGGGATGGGTGGTGGGGCTCTGCCGAGAGCCAAAGGCCGAGGCCTGAACCAGAGACCTCCAAAACCCACGCCAACTCCCGCCCTACGGCATAATGACCTGGTCGTACCGGGCCGGAGGTCGCCGTGCGCTCATCCTTGCTGCTGCTCACCCCACTCTGCACTGGCTGCATCATCGCCTACGCCCCGGCGGTCCAGCCCCTGGGGCGCGCAGTGCCCGACACCACCCTGGGCGCCGCCGACATCGCCGTCGAAGGGGATCTCGGGCGCAACCTCACCGAAGGCGCAGGCGTCAGCCACGAAGGCGTGCTCGAGGCCGCCGACGGCACACCCCAGTGGCCGTGCTGGGGGCTGTCCTACCGCCACGGCCTGGGCCGCGGAGTGGGCCTCGAGGGGCGCGTCTCGGGCTCCCTGATGCTGCCCATCCCCGCTCCCATGCCCAACGGGATGTCCCTGGCGCCGGTCTTCCGAGTAGCCCAGTGGGGTGACTCCCTGCAGCTGCACACCATGCCCCGCTTCGCCTACCTCAAGGGCTACGCCGCCGTGGCCGCCGGCGACCAGTACAGCTCCGAGACCTGGGCCTTCGGCGCCGAGGTGCCCACGGTGCTGTCCTGGGAGCCGGTGGACATCTTCGCCGCCACCGGCACCTTCTGGATGCGGGGCTACGGCCTGTGGCAGAAGGCCGACTACAAGCCCGAGGGCGAGGAGACCATCGAGGGCACCCGGGGCGGGTGGTTCAACTTCGGTTCGGGCGCCTCGCTGAACCTCTTCCTGCAGCCGGGCATCTTCCGCTTCGGACTGGGCGGCGGGGTGGAGTGGGTGCCGAACCCGGGCTCGAACCTCGGCTACGCCGACAGCGGGGCAGAGCCGCCGGGAAGCTTCTGGATTCCGCAGGCAGGCCTGAGCCTGGGCTTCGCCTG
>CAZHIK010000682.1:0-5390 GCA_964532635.1 uncultured Enterobacterales bacterium | reverse complement strand
CATCGGGTTGGGTAGCTCACGAAGCCGGTCAGAATCCCTGTGGAAGGGCACTAGCCGGTGAGGTCCACCGGCCGCGGTGTGAACCGGAACAGGTCGGTGCAGGTGGGGTAGTCCCAGGCGGGACACAGCTCCGCGGCGTCCATGGACTCGGTGTCGTAGCCAGAAGGCGGTGCGGTGCACTCGGAGCCTTGGCGTACCAGGTCCACCTGGTTGTGGTTCCAAGTGTTGGCGCCCAGGGTCGCCGTGGAGTCGTCGAGGAAGAGCCCGGCTCCGCGACCGTCGTGCAGGGTGTTGCCCGCCAGCATCAGGCCCCGGGTGCCGTCCCACTGGGCGGTGCAGCCCCACACGAACACGGCGTCTCCACAGCGGCTCAGGCTGCCGTCTGTCTCGCCGACGCCGCCGCCGATGCTGCTGTCGCTGATCTCGTAGCGGCCGTCGCCTGCCAGCCAGAGCCCCGCGACGGGGTTGTCCCGGATGGTGCAGCCGTCGATGAGGAGTGAAGGCTCGAGGTCGAGATAGGCCTCGGCGTAGATCCCCACGCCACCGCCCAGGTCCACGCTTCCCGAGTTGTCCGTCACCAGGCTGTCGTGGAGTCGGAGGGTCGAGTCCATCACCGCCACCGCGCCGGCGAAGGCGTTGTGGTTCAGTGTGCAGCCGTGGCAGTCCAGCTCCGGTTCGCCGGGCGAGAGGTAGAGCCCGGCTCCTTCGTTGCCGGTAGCTGTGAGCCGCTCCGCCCGGACGACCGCCCCGCTCTCTGCCGCCAGCCCGACGCCAGCGTTGCTGTCGCGGTCGGGGAGGGTCCCCTCGATCCGAGTGTCCCGCAGTACGGCCGTGGTGCCCTCGTGCGCGGCCATGAGCCCGGCCGAGCTGTTGCCCACCAGCTCGCAGCCGTCCAGGGACAGCGCTGTGCCGTCCACCGCGTAGATGCCGAAGCCGTAGTAGCCATCCCCGTCGGGTTGGGTGTGGGCGACGCGGGTGTCCCTCAGCGTGAGCAGGGTGCCAGCGCCGACGGCGATGATCCCCGCCCTCCGGTTGGTCTCGACGGTGCTGGATTCCACCGAGAGCTGGGCTCCGTTGCTGACCTGCAGCCCGATGCCGCCCTTTCCTCCCGCCTCCAGCAGGGTGTCCCGCACCGTGCAGTGTCGGAGGGCTCCCGTGGCACCCTGGCCCCAGACCATGATCCCCTTGTTGGCGTTGCCCGCGACCTCGCAGCGCTCGGCTGCGAGGTGGGCGCCGGTCTGGATCTTGATGCCCGCAGCCAGCTCGGAGTCCATTCCGGGGAGGGTGTCCAGCACGCGGGTGTCGACCAGGGTGACCGAGCTGCCCTCGTCGTCAGCCAGCACAGCCTGGCTGGTGTTTCCGATCAGGTCGCAGCGCTCGACCAGCACACTGGCTCCCAGGATGGCCAGGATGCCCTCTCCGGTGTCATCCTCATAGCCGCTGATGGTGTCGCTGACGGTGCTGCCCCGCAGGATGGCGCGGCTGCCGGCGCCGGTGACGCGCACGCCGCTGTGGGCGTTGGTGGTGAAGGTGCTGTGCTCGGCGATCAGTGAAGCGCCGTCCTCTACGATGGCGCCATCCCCCGAGTTGTCGGAGATGGGTGTGGTGTCCCGGACCGTGGTGCGCTGCAGGGTGGCCGAGCTGCCGGCGTTGGCCAGGTAGATGCCCACGCTGTCGTTGTCGGCGACCAGGCAGTCCTCCATGGTCAGCGTGCCACCGTCGTAGACCAGCACGCCGTGGCCCATGCTGCCGGCCACCGAGCCGGCGAGGGTGCTGCGTCGGACCGTGACCTCCGTGCCGCCTTGGGCCACGCCGAGGCTCATGTTGGTGTTGTCCACCAGGTCGCTGTCCTCGATGAGCAGCGAGGTGAGCCCTGTGCCCCGCCTGAGGGCGACCACGCCCGCGTAGTCGTTCTCTCGGAGCTGGCTATCCCGCACGGTGGCGCTCCCAGACTCCACCAGGATGCCGCACTCGCGGGCGTGCTGGACGGTCAGCCCGGACAGCTCCACCGCGCCGGGAAGGTCCACCAGCAGGCCGGTCTTGGACTCTCCCTCGGCGGCGTCCACGACGACCAGGTCGCTGCAGCGCCCAGCGAGGTGAATGCCGGCGTGCTCGGCCTCGAGCACCAGGCTCTCGGCGTAGGTGCCGGCCGCCACCGCCACCATCCCAGCGCCGCGCGTGGCCGCGAGATCCAGGCCCGCCTGGATGCTGGTGAGGGGCGCATCGGCGCTGCCGTCTCCTCCCTGGTTGGCCGCGGCGTCCACGTAGGTGGTGGATGTGTCGACGGGCAGGTCGCCCCAGCTGCCGGTGCCGCAGGCTTCGGGGACGCAGCGATCACCGTCGACGACGTAGCCCGAGGCGCAGCTGAGGGCGGTGTCGGAGGCGGGCTTGCGCTTGCGTTCGGGCCCGCAGGCCAGGGCGAGGATGATCCAGAGGGTGAACACAGCCGAGATCCTACCACTCGTGCTGTGAGAGAATGTCCGTTCCAAGGTGCTGACCACGATGCGCTCCCTCACCACCATCGCCGTGCTCTCCCTCGCCGCGGGCTGTGGTGGGTCGCAGGCCTCGGATGATCCCGCCGGGGCCCTGCGCTGTGACGAGGGCTGGCAGGACGATGCGGGCGTCTGTGTGCCGGTGGCCTGCGGGGTGGGCTCTTGGGGCGGGCTCGAGGTGGACGGGGAGACGGTCTTCGTGGACCTGTCCGCGGCGGAGGGCGGCGACGGCAGCCAAGGGGCGCCGCTGCGGAGCATCCAGGCCGGGCTGGACTTGGCGGGGAGCCGGGGTGGGGGGCTGGTGGCGGTGGCTGCGGGGACCTATGGGGAGACCCTGGCGATCACCACGGACCATGCTGGGGTGAGGCTCGCGGGTCGGTGCCGGGAGCTGGTGAACCTGGATGCGAGCGTAGGGGACGAGGTGACGCCGGGGATCGACATCGATGTGATGTACGGTGAGGCGGAGGTGTCGGGCCTTGCGGTGGTGGAGTCGAGCTATGTAGGGGTGATGGTGGGCTCGGGGGTGGTGCGGCTGGTGGGGCTGGCGGTGGAAGGGAGCGCCCACTACGGCGTGGTGGCCCACAGGGGCGCCCTGGTCTCGGCCGACCTGAGCCTGGAGGACTGTTTGCTGTCGGGGAACACCGGGGCGGGGCTCCTGACCCAGGATGGGGGGACCGAGGTGGTTGTCACGGACAGCCGGATCCGGGGGACGCTGCCCGAGGCGAGTGGAAGCCACGGCTTCGGCATGGTCGCCAACACCAGCGCCACGCTTCGGGCGGAGCGCTGCGTGCTCCTCGACAACTCCATGGACGGGGTCGTGGTCTGGGATGCCGACACACAGGTCGCGCTGGTGGATTCGCTGATCCTCGGCACCCTGCCCGATGGAAACGGCGAGGGTGGGTTCGGAATCCAGGTGTCGGGGGGGGCAGAGCTCACAGCCGAGGGCTGTGTGCTGGAGGCCAACACGGGTGTGGGGGCCGAGGCGCGCGATGCCGGAACCAGGCTGTCACTGGGTGACACCATCGTGCGGGGTACCCTCCCGACGGCCGACGGAGAGGGAGGCCACGGCCTCCAGAGCCTCTTCGGAGCCGCCCTCGCGGTGGAGGGTTGTGAGGTGGACGGCAACACGAGGTTGGGGATCGTGGCTGGGCACCACGGCACCGAGGTCCTGCTGATCGACACCACGGTGAGCGACACCTTGCTGGATGAGAACGGGGAGTACGGCAGCGGTGTCGAGGTCTCCGATGGGGTGGAGGTGCTCGCGGAGCGCTGCGTGGTGGAGGACAACAGGTCGGTGGGGATCGTCATCGCGGACGCAGGGACCGATGTCGCGCTCGTGGACACCACCGTCCGGGGAACCCAGCCCGACATGATCGGATCGGCCGGCAACGGGATCGAGGTCCACCGGGGCGCGACGCTCACGGTGGAGGGCTGCGTGGTGGAGGGGAACACCTCGGCGGGTGTCCTCGCCTTCGACCCGGGGACCGAGGTCGAGATCCGCGACTCGTCCATTCGGCTCACTGCGGTCCCCCCCTTCGTCGAGCAGGGCATGGTGGCGCCCGGGGTGGCGGCTCAGCGAGGCGCAGTGATCGCGGCGTCGGGTGCTCTCGTCCAGGCCAACGACGGGCCGGGCCTGTACGCGGTCGCCGCGGGGATGCTCTCCTGCACGGGATGTTCCATCGTCGACAACCGCTTCGCAGGCGTGGTCGTCGTCGACGGGGGCTCCATCGCCATCGCGCGGTCCACGATCCATGGCACTCGCGAGAGCGTGAACCTCGGCGGGGGCGTGGGCGTCTTCGCGGCTCTGCAGTTCGACTGGGAGCCGGCCTCGCTGCTCGTTCGCGACAGCACCATCACCGACCACTCGGTGGCCGGAGCCTACCTGCAGGGCCACGGCAGCTATCGCCTCGAGGGCACGGTCATCTCGGACAGCAGCGGTGTGGAACACGGCGCCGCCATCCGCTGCGGCGATGGTGTGCAGGCCGCTGGTGTCACGGCCTGGGACGGAGGCTCGGGGTTCCTCCTCCAGGACAACATCATCCTGCAAAACGCGGGGGCGGGGCTCTTCCTCGACGACGCTTCTGCTGCTCTGGACGGGAACGCCTGGTCGAACAACGCTCCGGACCTGCTTGTCCAGGGTGTGACCTGTCTGGAACCGCGCGAGGACTACGGAGAGGCTCCCAGCAGCGAGATCTGTCCCGAGTGGGATCGGCCCACCTGTCACCTGGACTTCAGGCTCAACCTGGACACCGAAGACATCGACGCGGGCGGGCCGTCGGTGCGCCCGGCCCGGTCGGGTGGTGGGCTGTGATCGGACACCCTCGCCCCACCTGGTACAGCGGATCAAGGGCTGACGTCGCGGCCGGGATCAGCCCTCCTCGATGCTGGCCAGCTCGTCCAGCTCGACCGACAAATGGCCTGTCCTCGCGAGAGGCCTGGATGCGCTTGTTTGTTGTCACCGCCGCCTTGACCGCCCTGTCGGGCTGCGGTGAGCCCGCTCGGGCGGGGGGTGACTCCGACGGACCGCGGAGCTGTTCCGAGGGCTGGCTCGAAGATGGCGGCGTCTGCGTGCCCGAGGCTTGCGGGGTGGGGACCTGGGGGAAGCTCGAGGTGGATGGGGCGACGGTGTTCGTGGACATCGCAGCGGCCGAGGGCGGCGATGGCAGCGAGGGGGCGCCGCTGCGGAGCATCCAGGCGGGGCTGGACCAGGCTGGTGGGCGTGGTGGAGGGCTGGTGGCTGCGGCGGCGGGGAGCTATCCGGAGACGCTGGAGTTCACGACGGACCATGCGGGGGTGCACCTGGCGGGGCGCTGTCGGGAGCTGGTGACCCTGGATGCGAGCGGTGGAGCTTCGGGTACGCCCGGTGTCTTCATCGGTGTGGCCTACGGGCAGGCCGAG
>CAZHIK010000681.1:0-5400 GCA_964532635.1 uncultured Enterobacterales bacterium | reverse complement strand
GATGCGCGGAGCTGCCCTATCGCGCGCTGTCTCCCCTGGCCCAGTCACCCAAGCGCTCGGAGACCTCATGGGGCCCGGCGTTGTCCGCCAGGTAGTCCAGCGGGGCGTAGCGCCGGGCGAGGTTCGTCCAGCGCCGGGGCTCATCGGTGAAGTCGTGGCTGAACACTACCGGCAGCCCGCAGCCGTGGTCGCGCAGAGCCGCCAGCACGTATGCGCCCTGGTTGTCCTCGAGAAAGCGCAGGGCCCGCTCCCGATCACCGTTGAAGCGGTCCGCCACCTGGTCCAGGTCTCCCAGCAGTGCCTCGGGGGCCACCCGATCGAAGCGCATGTCCAGGAACACCACATCGAAAGCGAGGCGGTCGAGCAGGTCCAGGGCCTCGGCGCCGGAGCCGGCACGCTGGAGCTCGAACCGGCTCGGCAGGAAGCGGCCGAAGTTACGGATGTACTCCTCGCCGTCCTCGATCACGAGCACTCGGACAGGCTGGGATGGTTCGCTCATCGTTCCTCCTCTGGCTCGGACAGCTCCGCACGGGGCAGGCGCACAACCACGGCCTTGGTCCAGCCCTGTCGCTGCTCCGCCGCGGAGGCCTCCACGTTCATCACACCCTGGTGCCGCCCCAGCAGGTCGGCCGCCAGACCGAGCCCCCGCTCGATGCGGCGACCCCGCAGGATCGCGTCGGTGAGGGGTCGCGGGGCGTTGTCCCTGAAGCGGAGCGCCAGGGTCTCGAGCCCCGTGACCGGGTCCATCTCCTCCACCAGGGCCAGGCCCACCCGCCGCTCGCCGGCGGGGAGTTCCTCGACCAGCGCGAAGACAGCGTTGCGCAGCAGGTTGGCCGCGATGTCCTCGAGGTCCTTGCGAAAGATGCGCACAGGGACCTCGAGGCCGTCCCCCTCGAGCTCGAGGGTGGTGGGTGCCTGGCCGTCCAGGGCCGGTTCTGCGGCCACCCGGCGGTAGACGGCCTCGAGCAGGCCCAGCTCGACGCGCTGCACGCTCACATCCTGGATCAAGCGACCGATGGCGCCGTACCCCACCTCGTTCAGCTGCCGGGACAGCGCCCTGAGCTCTCGATGCAAGCGAGCCGCCGCCCGCTGGGGCCTCCGCAGGGACCGCTCCAGCCCTCGCAGCCGCTGCATGGCCCGGTGCATGGGACTCAGCACCGGATCTCGCCGCCGGAGGTTGAGGCGCACGCCGTGACGTCTTCCCACAGCCTCGAGCTCGTCCAGGTAGCCCTCGAAGCGCCGGATGACGCCGATCTCCTCACCCTCGCCGAAGAGCCGATCCGCCGCGTACAGGGCCGCCTGCTCGTCCCCCGCCTCGAGCCGCTCGGCCACCGAAGCCAGCAGGTTGGTGTTGTGCTTGAGCACCTCGTGCCGGATGGCCGACAGCAGGCGGGCCACCTCGTGGTAGGAGGCCGGCTCCCGCTCGAGGAGCGTGCGCAGGGAGGCGCCGGTGCGGCGGCGGATGGTCAGCCCGCCGACCAGCAGCAGCAACAGCCCCACACAAGCTCCAACCACGCCCCGGAGCAGGCGCAGCTGGCGCTGGATCCGGGCGTGCAGTGCGCGCGCCGGCTCGTGGGCGAGCCCGCCGCTGCTGTGCTCGAAGTAGGCCTGCAGGTGGCGCTGTGCATCGAGGAGCTCCCCGCGCTCCGCGGCCATGTCCGCCAGCAGGTAGCGGGCCTCCGGCGCGCCGGCCTGGGCAGCAGCCGAGAAGGACTCCTCGGCCCGCTCGACGTCACCCGAGGACCTGTGCAGCTCACCCAGGGTGAGCAGCAGGCGGGCGTCGTTGGGTGCCACCTCGCTGCAGCGCTCGTACAGCGCCTTGGCCGTGGGCTCGTCACCGTCCTCGAGGGCCAAGGCCGCCAGCAGGAGCATGGCGTCCAGGTAGTCGGGGGCCAGCTCGAGGGCTCTCACGGCCTCGGCCTTGGCTTGCTCCCGCTCCCCCCGCCCGCGGTAGACCCGCGCCACGCGGTAGGCGTAGCGAGCCGGATCGGGCACCCCGACCGAGGCGTCGCCGGCCGGGGCGGACACCACCGTGGGCCTGCGGCGCTCGAGGTCCTCGAGGATGCGGCGCACCGAGTCGGCGTGGGGGCCGTCGGGCTCGAGGGCCAGGTAGGCCCGGAGGGACTCACCCGCGTCCTCGAAGTGGCCAGCCTCGCGTTGGACGCTGGCCAGCCGGAAGTGAAGCTCGGCCCAGGCGCCCCTGAGGGCCAGGGCGGTGCTGAGCTCGGCGATGGCCTCCCGGTGCCGTCGGCCGGCGTAGCGCTCTGCCAAGAGCATGCCCAGGCGCGCGTGGTAGCTGGCCTGATCCGGCGCCAGGGCAGTGGCGGCCACGTAGGCCCGCTCGGCCTCATCTACCGCATCCCGCGCCAGGTGGACATCGCCGATGGTGGCCCACACCTCGGGGGATCGCGGCGCCCGCCCCAGCAGCTCCCGCAGCTCCTCGAGGGCATCGTCCAGCCGCCCCGCGGCGAAGTCCTGGCGGGCCTCGGCCAGGATCTCGGCCTGGGCCTCGCTCAAGGGCACGGTGCCCCCGGCCGCCAGGCGCAGCGCCTCGAGCTCGACCCCCAGCCGATCCCGCAGGCCCCGCAGCTGCTCCGGCTCCTCACCGTCGGGCCAGGCTTCACGAACCTGGTCGAGCAGCGCGAGGGCTTCGTCCAGCGCGCCGGCCTGCTTGAGCCCCAGGGCCACCGCCACCACCGCGTCCTCACTGGGCTCCCCGCCCTGCAGCTCCCACCAGGCCTGCAGCTTGGCAAGGGCGGTGGCCGGATCGCTCTCGGCCAGCAGCAGGGCCTGGCGCAGGAAGGGCTCGGGGCTGCCCAGAGCCAGGGACTCGAGGCGCTGGTACAGCTGCAGCGCCGTGTCGGGCTCGGCGTCTTCGAGCAAGCTCGCCCGCGCGAAGACCACCTCGGCCTCGTGTGGCAGGGCCGCCAGCGCCCGGCTGGCTCCCTCGAGATCGCCGACAGCCGCCAGGGCTCGACCGAGGCCCAGCACGGCGGGCACGACAGTGGGATCCCTGTGGAGCACCAGACGGTAGCGGGCCGCAGCGCGCTCCAGCTCGCCCCGGGCCTCGGCGGCCACGGCTTCTTCGAGCACGGCTCGCACCCCCGGCTCGAGCACCGCCAGGTCCAGCTCGCTCAGCTGGGGAACGGTCACGTCAGCGTCGGGTGCCGCCTGGGCGGGGACGCTGAGCAGCAGCGCGGCCAGCAGGCCGGTGCGCGCCAGGAGGATCGGCGTCACTGGCGCTTGACCTTCATGTCGCGCACCCGCAGGCCCAGCTGGTTGAAGCGCAGCTGCACCTTGCGCGCGTTGCCCGCGTCGCCCATCAGCAACCGAGCCATGGCCGCGAAGTCTCCTTCCTCCTGGTAGAACAGGCGCTCGAAGTACTGTCGCTCCACCGACTGGGAGATGGCGTTGAGGCTGGCCTGGGGTCGAATGGCCACCTGGATCTTCCAGCCCCCTTCCTCCTCGGGGGCCTCCACGCGCACAGCGCGAAGCAGGTCCCGCACCAGCTTGGGTCGGACCTGGATCACGTCGGCCCGCTCACCGGGATTCACACCGGCCAGCTCCGCCAGGGTGAAGGTGAGTGCGTTCTCCACGGTCATCGCGAACTCCCGCAGGTTGCCGGGCCAGCTGTGGCGCTGCAGCAGCCGCATGGCTCGCTCTGGGAAGAGCACCCAGACGGTGCCCGCCTGGATCGCGGGCACGTCCCCGCCCGCCAGCACCCGCACCTTGGAGCCGCTGAGCCTGGCGCTGGCGAGGTAGTCGGCCATCAGCTCCGACGGATAGGAGCCCTGCAGCGCCCGCTCGAGGCTGAAGGACAGCAGGCCCTCGAGGTCGTCCATGCGGTCGCGCAAGGGCAGCAACCGCACGGTGCAGGCCGGGTTGAGCCGCATGAACAGGTCCGCCCGGAAGCGACCCTGCCGCACCATCTCCCCCAGATCCTCGTTGGTGGCCACCACCAGCTTGACGTCCACCTGCCGCTCCCGGGTGTCCCCAAGGCGGGTCACCACGCCTTCCTGGAGCACGGTGAGCAGCATCCGCTGGGCCTCCTCGGGCAGGTTGCCCACCTCGTCCAGGAAGAGGGTGCCTCCGTTCGCTGCCTCGAAGGCCCCCTTGCGGTCGGCGACGGAGCCCGTGTAGGCCCCCCGAACCGAACCGAACAGGTGAGCCGCCATCAGATCTCGAGGCAGGGTGGCCAGGTCTACGGTGACCAGATCGCCCCTGCGGTTGGAGCGCTCGTGGACGAAGTGGCGCACCAGCAGCGACTTGCCGGTGCCCGTACCGCCGAGCAGGGTGATGGGCAGCCGCCCGCGGCTGAGGGTGATCAGCCGCTGTCGGATGCGGCGCATCTCGAGGCTGCGACCCCAGTAGACCGGACCGTCCACCTCGGCGCCCCGGCTGGCCCGCATGATGCCCTGGATCTGGGCGCGGAGCGCGTGAGCATCGACATAGTCGTCGTCCAGGAAGTAGGTGTACTCCTGGGCGTTGAGGGCCTCGGCCTCGCGCTCGAGGGGCAGGTCGTCTCGGCTGGTCATCAGGATGACGGGCAGGTCGGGGAAGCGACGACGCATCAGCGCCAGGATCTCGAGGCCCTGACGTCGCCGCACCCGCTCGAGCCGACGGGCATCCGCGTCCTCGGGCAGGCCCACCAGGTCCTCGGTGGGGATGTCGAAGTGCACGTCGAGCAGCACCAGGTCCACCCTCGGACGGCGGGCACTCAGGAAGCCCTCGGCCTCTCGCCAGCAACGCGCCGGCCCCAGGTAGTCGTGCTCTGGCATGATGCGCCGACACAGCTCGATGGTGCGGTCCAGATCGTCGATCACCAGGACGGTGGCCATGGGGACTCCGTGGGGGGGGGTTCTCAGAGGGAGCGGGCCCGCTTCTGCAGACTCCGCGTGGCGCTCGAGGCTTCCATGGCCGCACGACGGGCAGCGTCCAACGCGCTCCGCGGGGCCCCGTCGAGCTGCTCGAGGATGGGGGTGACGACCGCCATGGCCGCGTCGATGACGAGCAGGTCCGGATCGCACGAGAGGTCCACCCGGCTGCCGTCCGCCAGCGGCTCCAGGCCGACGAGAGGCGCGCGCAGGCGCGCCCACAGCGCCGGCGCGCTCTCGACGCGCTCGCCCGCCGACCGGGTGCGCGCCAGATCGGCCAGCAGGGCCTCCCGAAGCTCGTCGTCGCTGGGCTGCTCGGGCAGCCAGCGCAGCTGGAAGGCCACGTACTTGCCCAGGTCGTGGCGCAGGCTGCGGAGGTGTTCCAGCAGGGCATCACGGCTGCGCGGGGCCACCGCCTCGAGGGTCGAGCCGTCACTCATTGGCTTCGGTCTCCGCTGGTTCGGGTGCTGGCTCCACGGGGAGCGAGAGGGTGCTGCCAGCGCCGCCCGGGGACACCCAGGCCAGC
>CAZHIK010000680.1:0-5402 GCA_964532635.1 uncultured Enterobacterales bacterium | reverse complement strand
CCCTCCATCCTGGTCCTGGATGGCTGCAGCCTGCTCGACAACATGAAGCTCGGAATCTGGGCCGACGACCCTGGCACCGAGCTGTCCCTCATAAACTCGGTGATCCGGGACACCCGGCCACTGGACAACGGAACCATCGGCTTCGGGATCCAGGTCGACACCGGCGCTCGAGTCCACGTCGAGGACAGCGAGCTGTCGGGCAATGCGGGGGCGGGAATCCTGGCCGTGAAGGAGGGCACCGAGGTCATCGTGGTCGACTCGACCATCCGAGACACCCTACCCAACGGAGACGAGTTGGCCGGGTATGGCATCCACGTCGTGGAAGGTGCTGTGGTCCGGACACGAGGCTGCGACCTGGTGCGCAACACAGCGCTCGGAATCCGAGGGGCCGACGCCGGCTCCGTGATCATCCTGACGGACACCGCGATCCAGGACACTCGCACCATCCGAGAGGGCGACTACGGATGCGGCATCGGTCTCTTCCAGAGTGCGGCGCTCCACGCCGACGGCTGCGAACTGGCGCGGAACGGGTCGCTGGGCATCATGGCCGCGGGGCACGGCGTCACGGTCAGCATGGTGGACAGCACGATCCGGGACACACGACCCGACGGCGATGGCAGGTACGGCGGCGGCATCCAGGTCGCGGAGGGTACCGCCCTCCAGGCCCTAGGCTGTGAAGTGGCAGGCAACGCAGGGGCGGGCATCATGGCCACGGGCTCTGGTACTGCGGTCGCGCTGATGGACACGGTGGTGAACAACACCCAGCCCAACGCCGCCGAAGGCGGAGGCTACGGCATCCAGGCCAAGCAAGGCGCAACGATCTGGGCCGACGGCTGCGAGCTGCTGGGCAACTCGGGCCTCGGCGCCCTGGCATCCGAAGCCGGCACCACAGTCACCCTGGTGGGCTCGAGCATCCGTGACACCCGACCGGAACCCGACGGAGAGTTCGGCTACGGCCTGCAAGCCCGCGGTGGCGCAGCGCTGGAGGTCGTGGGCTGCGAGCTGGCTGGCAACACGGCGGCCGGAATCTTCGGAGTGGAGTCGGGCACGGAGGTCCGGCTTCGCGACTCGTCCATCACCGCCACCAAGCTCGGCTTTGGCGCCAAGGGCGCGGCTGCGGTCGGACTCGCTGCGCAGCAGGGAGCCTGGGTCTCGGCCCACGGACTCACCGCGCGAGCCAACGAAGGACCGGGCCTGTACGCCGCGGCCGAAGGCGCAACCCTCAGCTGCACCGGCTGTGCCCTGCTCGACAACGCCTTCGCAGGTGCCGCGCTCATCTATGACAGCGAAGTTGCGCTCCGATCCTCCACCATCTCCGCCACCCGGGAGAGCACCAACGCTGGCGGCGGCGTGGGGATCTACGCCGCGCAGCCCTGGAGTCCGGGGCCACCCTCCTTGTTCGTCACCGAGACCACCATCTCCGACAACCTCGTGGCCGGAGTCTGGCTCGAGGGCGAGGGAGACTACCGGCTCGAGGACGTCTTGATCCGTGGCGGGACCGGCGTTCCCCACGGTGCGACGATCCGCTGCGGCGACGGCGTGTATGCCCGGAATGTCACGGCCTGGGACGGCAGGGCGGGCCTGTCCATCCGAAACAGTGCGATCACCGACAACGGAGGGGCCGGGCTCTTCCTGGACGGGGCGTCCGCCCAGCTCGCCGGGAACACCTGGGCCGGAAACGACCCGGACCTGCTGGCGCAGGGCGAGACCTGCCTCTCGCCCGACCAAGGCTGGGAAGAAGTTCCCAGCACGGAGATCTGCCCCACCTGGGATCGACCAAGTTGCGATCTGAGGTTCAGCCTCTCCCTCACAACGACCGATATCGATCCCGCCATGCCGCCACCTCCCAAGCTGGCCATCGCCCCGGACCTCGACGCCCTGAACCCGGGACAGCTCGAGCCAACGGCCCCCCGCGGCGTAGCGGCCCCTACCCCTCCACCAACCGGGGCCAAGCGCCCACCAACGCCCATCGGCAGCCACGACGTACTTGGCGCGAAGTAAGCGGTACCCAGAACCAAAGCCCTTTGCAGCAGAGCTACGCCTCCCCCACCTCCTCTACCCCTCAACGAGCCACGGATACCACCCCCCCAAGTACAAGGCATACAACCCCAGCACCACCGCCCCATAAGGAATGAACAGCAGCGCCGGCATCCAGCGGGGAAAGTGCTGCGGGCCCTGGTCCCCTGGCTCCGGCTTCCACGGCCGCACCACCAATGCCCAGGCCAGGGTGGCCAGCACCGCAGCCACCACCACGTCGACGAAGTAGTGCTGCTTGACCATCAGGGTGGAGATCGACACCAGCGTGGCCAACAGGAATCCGGCCGTCCCCACCGCCCGATCCACCTTCCACGTGCACAGCGCCGCCAGCACGCCCAGGGTCACGTGGATGCTGGGCAGGCAGGCGGCCTGGGTGTCCAGGTAGTACGCCAGCCGCTGGCCCCAAGAGGGGAAGTCCACCACCGCCATGTCCAGGGGGCGATGCTCCATGTGCACCGGCACCAGCAGGAAGCAGGCGAAGGCCACGCACTGCACGATGGCGTAGGCGATGGCCGCGCGCCGGAACAGGCTGCGGGAGCGCACCACCAGCACCGGCAGGAAGCCCCCGATGAACACCGCGGCGTAGACGTACATCCAGCCCGGCGTGGAGGGGATGGCGCGGTCGATCCAGATCTCGGGGTGGTAGGCCTCGAGCTGCGTGGACCAGCGGTTGATGGGGACGTATAGCAGGTAGAAGCCGGTCACCACGGCCAGCAGCGACAGGCGCTCCACCCAGAACGGCAGCCGGTCCAGCCGTGCCGTGACGGCCGCCAGCATCCCAGGGCGCTCGCTACCCACCACCCTGATCCTCGGCCCCAGGCGGGGCCTCGGGCTCGGCCGCCGGCTCATCACCCGACGCGGGCTCCTCGGCCGCCGGCACGGCCCCCGCGCTGGGCGCCTCACCCACGAGGGGCTGCAGGGTCAGCTCGATGCGGCGGTTGCGCTTGCGACCCTCGGGGCTCTCGTTGGTCGAGATGGGCTGCTCGCCAGCGAAGCTGGCAGCGCTCATGGTGGCGGGCACACCGGCGGCCTCGAGAGTCCGCACCACCACCAGGGCCTGCTCGAAGCACAGCTCCCAGGACGAGTTGTGGTCGGCGGTGTGCACGGGGAGGTTGTCGGTGTGGGCCGCCACCTGGATGTGCAGACCCTCGCTGCCCATCAGGGCCTCGGCCATCTGCTGCAGCAGGATCTCGCCGCGGGGCGAGACCGTCACCCGACCCTCGTTGAAGATCTGCACGGTGGGCACCCGCACCATGGTGGTGCCCTGGCTGAGGTAGAGCCCCAGCCGTCCCTCCGCGAGCATCCTCGAGAACGCTAGGGTCCAGGCCTGGTGGGCCTCACGGTCCTGCTCGCGCTCGTACAGCTGCCGGGACCGTAGGGCCAAGGCCTCCTGGACCTCGTCCACGGTGGCCTGCACCAGGGGAGGCAGGGGCTCGGGTTCCGGTTCGGGCGTACGCCCGCGACGCCGCGGGGGCTCGGGCTCCTCCGGCGGCGTGCAGGTGGTGATCAGCTCCGCCAGAGCTGCGCGGGTGCTCTCCACCTCGGCCAGCAGCTGCATGTGCCGCTCGTCCAAGCCATCGAGGCGCGTGCGGGTGGCTTCCAGCTCGCGCTCGAGATCGGCGACCTGCTGCTCTCGCAGCTCGGCTTCCTCGTAGCAGGATGCGTTCTTGGCGCTCAGGGCCGTGCGGGTGGCGTCGAGCTGCACCTGGATGAGCTCGTAGTCGCCCTTGGAGATGCAGCCGATGAGTAGCAGCAGGGGAATCATCATGGTGCCTCTCATCAGAACACCGCCCATGAGGTCCGCAGCACCAGGCTCTGCTCGACCTGCAGCTCGTCGATGACCTGGGGCTCGGAGACCACGTTGAGGTAGTAGTTCAGGGCCAGGTTGCGGGTCAGCCGCACGCTCAGGGTGTTGCGCCAGCTGATGGCGGGCAGGATGCGATCCTCACCCGGGCCGGTGTTCAGCTCGAAGGAGCGGAAGGGCGCGAACAGCTCCACGTCGGTGGCGTAGACCACCCAGCCGGGGAGCCGCACCGAGGCCACGATGGTCGCCTCCACGCCCTGCTCGAACCAGGTGTCCACCGCGCGGTACTCGATCTCGTCGGTGCTGCCGATGTCGTCGAGCACCAGGGCACCACCGTAGAGGTTCTGCCGCATTCCGTAGCCCAGGCGCAGGTTGAAGTTCATGCTCCGGTTCTTCTCGAGGAAGCTCGAGTTGACGCCCACACCCTCGCGGAACAGGCTGGGCAGGCCGGCCTCGGCGGTGCGCAGGGTGTCGTTGGCCGAGTAGCTGGTGGTGGTCTCCACGCCGTCCAGGCCCGTGACGATCACGGTGGTGTCATCGGTGATCAGCACCTCGGTGGGGAAGGCCTGGGAGTCGATGCTGTTACGGAGGTAGGGGCCGGTGCGGCCCTCGAAGATGTAGGTATAGAGCAGATCGGCCCGCAGGCGGTCGGTGGCCTTGAGCAGCGGCTGCGGCGAGCCCTCCTGGGGAATGATCTGGCTGACACCCTCCTCGACCTGCGCCAAGGCAGTGAACTGGTGGGGCTTGGCGGTGAACGCCACTTGGGCGTCGGCGTAGCCCGAGGCGCTGTACTGGGTCTGGTTGATGGCGCCCACCACGTTCTGGCTCTTGACCAGTGAACCGTCGAAGCCCACCACCACGCTCTTGAACCAGCGCTGGTCTTCCCTCAAGGCCGTTGCGAACTCGTCGGGCAGCAGCACACCGGCGCCGAGGAACTCGCCGGTGTCCTCGTCGATCACCAGTCGGTAGCGCACGAAGCCGGCCTCGGGCACCTGGACCGTGGCGTAGTCCTTCAGCGCACGGAAGTCGCGCCCCACCCGCACCAGCCGGTACAAGCCGGGCTTCAGCAGCCAGGTCTGCAGGATCTCGCCCTGCAGCGTGTCCACGCCGAAGCCGGAGCCCACCGGCTCGCGCGTCTCGGCGCTGATGATCTCGTAGGAGCCACGGTGGGGGATGCGGTGCTCATCGGTGACCTCGATGCGCAGCGCCCCCCAGCCCACATCCACCCGGGTGGTCTCCCCCTCGAGCACCTCGATGGCCTGGCTCACACCCTGGGCAGGGCTGCCGGCGGTGACCACCACCACGTACTGGCCGGGTTCCACGATGAAGCGCTGCCCCAGCGGGACCGAGATCACGTCGTCGTCTGAGACGAGCATGGCCGGAGGCTCGTACTCCGGGCCGGTGATCGAGGGCACGAACACGGCCCCCTTGCCCACCGGGATCTCGGTGGTGTCCGCGGCGAGCTGCTGCTCGGCTGGAGGCTCCAGCCAGGCGTAGGTGTCGGCGCCCAGGGCCGGGCCAGCCGCCACCAGCAGCGCGGTGAGGATGGGTATCAGTAGAC
>CAZHIK010000679.1:0-5411 GCA_964532635.1 uncultured Enterobacterales bacterium | reverse complement strand
CCGGCCAGCAGCGGTAACAGGAGCGGCGACACGCGGGGTTGAACCCTGGAGGCAGGGGGACATTCCCGGGACGCGGCGGGCTATGCTCGACGGGAGCCCCGAGCGGCAGGGAGTGAGCCATGGAAGCGATCGTCCAAGGCGTCTGGCAGGTAGGCGGAGATGGCCTGTCCCACGGCAGCGACGCAGCAATCTACCTTGTGGAAGGTAGCGCCGGTGCCGTGCTCATCGACGCGGGCACAGGGAGGTCTTCCGAGGCGGTGCGCCGAAACATCACCGCGGCCGGTGTTCCCCCCGCGCGCGTACGCTGGCTGGTGCTGACCCACTGCCACGTGGACCACGCCGCCGGTGTGCCCGGCCTGCGGTCCTTCCTGGACCTCGAGGTCATCGCCCACGCCCGCTGCGCCGAGATCCTGGCGCCAGGCGAAGACCCGCGCACGGCCGCGGACTGGTACAGCATGGCCATGCCCGCGGTGCAGGTGGACCGGCCCTTCGAGGGCCGCACCGAGCTGGACCTGGGGGACCGCACCCTGGAGCTGCACCCCTGGCCCGGCCACTCTCCCGGCTCCATCGTGGCCACCCTCGATCTTCCCGGGCAGCGGGTGCTGTTCGGCCAGGACGTGCACGGCCCCATCCACCGCCAGCTGCAGTCGGACTGGTCGGCCTGGCAGGCCAGCCTGCGTGCACTCCTCGAGCTCGAAGCCGACATCCTCTGCGAAGGCCACTACGGCGTGATCCACGGCAAGGCCGCTGTGGCCCGGTTCATCGAGCGGTTCCTGGGCTGACCCCGAGAGCGGGAAGACTCCCTGTGTAGCGGCCGCCTCCCCAGAGCCTGTGGGAGCGGGACCCGTTACCGCATTGGAACCTTCGAGCGCCCAAACGGGTTCCCCTGCAGCTGGACTGTCCACGATGGCCCTTCCACCCCGTCGCCCCGTACCCCGTCGTTCCGCCAGGCCCTCACCTGGCTACCCCAGCCTGTCCCGGGCTGCGCTCGCCGCCGCGGCGCTCGCCGCAGGCGTCGCTGGCTGCATCCCGGGGGACGTTCCCGACTCCCACTGGTGGGTGGACAGCGGGGACACCGAGGCCCCCGACACCACCCCCGCCAGCGATGCCCCCGTGGGCGTCCTGCGGGTCGACGAACTGCAGATCGACGATGGGTCCCAAGACGCCTACGCCCAGGCCTGGGCCTGGGGCATCCTGGATCGGCCCTTCCCCGACGGCTTCTACGCCGAGTATTCCACCGGCTACACCGGCCAGCTCTGGGCCCCGATGGTCGTCGAGGGAACCTGCATGATGGTGGCGCCCACCCAGGGGGGCAGCTGCGACCCCGCCTGCAGCGAGGACGAGATCTGCGGCCTCGACGACCAGTGCCAACCCCGCCCCCAGTGGGCGCCCGCCGGGGACATCGACATCAGCGGGCTGACCGTTCCAGCGATGATCTCCCCGGTGGGCACCGGCGCGTATCAGACCTCGATCCTGCCCGCGGGCAGCCTCGAGGCCGGCGCGACCGTCACCGCCGTCGCAGCGGGCGACCAGACCCCGGCGTTCACCCTCGAAGCCACCGCCCCCACGCCCCTCGAGCCCGCCCTGCCCTGCGATCAGAGCATCGACGAGACGTTCTCTCTCGGCTGGACCCCGGGAGACGGCGACGCCGTAGTCCGCCTGCAAGTCGACAGCGCCCTGCACGCCGCCAACGGCCCGGCGCTGATCTGCGAGACCGAAGACGACGGCAGCCTGGAGATCCCCACGGCGGTGCTCGAGGCCTACCTGCCCTACCACGGCGCGCTGTCCCTGTGGCAGCTGATGCGCCTCGAGCGCAGCGAGGTCGAGCTCGAGGATGGGCGTCGCATCCAGCTCGAGCTGCGTTCGGTTCGCGGTTGCTTCGGGGGCTAGTGGCGCGATCAGGGTCCCTTTCCGTGTGCTTTCGGGCCCACAGCGCCTGAGACGATCAGAACCAAGGGACAGTAGGTCGGCAAGTGAGCGAGTTTGGCGGACATAGGTTGCCCCGCCTGTGCCTCGGGCGGCCCCGGGGTTCATCCCCGCCCGACGCGAGGACCTCTGGGCGCCCTGCCTACCCCTCGGGGAAGCTCCACGGCCTCATGCCGAACTTGACCACCAGGGCGTCGTGGCTGCCCTCGCCCCAGGTCGTGGTCTGGCCCACCAGGTAGCCGACATCGCCGTCCAGCACGAGGTCATGGAACTCCTCGTCCCCGGCGGTCTCCCAGCGGTGCTCGTCCGTGATCTCTCCGCTGGTGGCGTCCACCCGGAGCATCACCAGATCCAGGTCGCGGGCCGCGTCCCCGGCGTTGGCGGCCACCAGCAGCGAGCCGTCCACCGGGTCGATCTCGATGGTGCGGCTGCGCTCGGTGCCGCCGCCGTCCCAGGAGGTCACCCAGCGCAGCGCGCCCTCGAGGTCCCAGGACCAGATCACCAGCCCCTCGTCCTGCTCCTGCACACCCACCGCATACAGCGCCTCGCCGTCGGTGGACACGCTGTAGGCGTCCTCCATGGTGTCGGCCTCACCCCAGGTGACAGACCACTGCACCTGCAGCTGTGGCGCCTGGATCGCGAGCAGCACGGCGTCGCCACCCTTCAGCACGCCCTCGGCGCCCTCGCGGCCGACCACGTAGAGCGTGTCGCCCACCCGCGCGATGTGGCCGTTCTGCTCTTCCCAGGCCTCGGTGCCCCAGGTCTCGAGGTTCTGCTGGTTGCCGTCGCGGTCCAGGCGGGCGAACAGCATGTCACCGTCGTCGCTGCCACCCCATCCGCTGACGTAGATGTGCTCGTCGTCCACCGCGATCCCGTCGATCTCGTTCCACTGGCCCTCGTCGTCGTAGCGCCAGGGCTCCCCCAGCAGGGCGCCGCTGTCGGCGTCGAAGCGCAGCAACAGGGCCTCGGTGTCCCACAGGTTCAGGGGCTTGGTGAAGCGGGCGGCCCCCAGGTGGACCACGCCATCGTGCACGGCCACGGAGAAGAACTCCTCGGTGTACTCCTCGCCCCAGGTGGTCTCCCAGACGATCTCACCCGCGGTGGTCATGCGGTAGACCCAGCCGTCGGTCAGGGTGGGGTTGGCCATGTGGGTGCTGACGAACAGATCGCCGTCGTACAGGTCGATGCCCCAGCCCTCGTCCATCTTGGCGCTGCCGAAGGTGCGGCGCCAGACCTGGTCGTCGCCCACCAGCGCTCCCGGGCCTGGGGGCGCGGGGGGATCACAGGCGGCGAGCAGGGCGGCGAGGGAGAGGAAGATCTGCTTCATGGTGGGAATCCGTGGTCGCGCTGAGCATACACCGCTGCGGGACGGTTCCCTCCCCAACAGCTACGTTCAGGCTCCCTGGAGGGCTCTGCCATGCGCGCTGCTTCGCTGCTCCTCGTCCTCGCTTGCTGCCGCCACCAGCCCCCCGAAGAGGTCTCATCCGCTCACGCCTCGGAGCCCATCGCGGCCTCTGCGCCGGAACCCCTCACTATGCGTGTGGACGCCGGCTTCGCCCAGCTGGTGCTGGACCACCGCGCTGGGCAGGCCGGGCTCGAGCAAGCGCTGCTCGACCATCCCGCCCTGGCCGCCATCGTGGAGCACCAGCGCCTGTCGGGAAACCCCGCGCCCGACCCGGCCGGCATACTCGAGCACATCCTGGACAGCGACCTGGACCTCGCCTGTGCCCGCTCCGTGCTCGACCACTGGAGAGGCCGCGACGCGGAGCTGGTGGCCATCGCCATGGCGGCCATGCATCACCTGCCCGCTGACACCGTGCCCGGTGAAGTGCTCTACCTGGAGCTGGGCTACGAGATCGGCTTCGTGGCTCCGCCGGCCTTCGCCCTCAACGTGGGCCACCCCCACTTCTGCGAGGATCCCGCGGAGCTGGCCTACTATGCCCTGCACGAGCACCACCACCTGGGCTTCCTGCAGTGGCTGTCGTGGCCCGATCTGTCTTCCCTCGACACCCGCGAGGAGCTGCTGGACCTGATCCGCTTCGCCACCTGGATGGAGGGCAGCGCGGTGCACGCAGCCTACGATGCCCGGCAGCGGGCGGGTGCCCTCGGGAGCGACCAGGACTACGCGATCTACCTGGACCCCGACGAGGCCGCGCGGGTCGGTCAGCGCTACGAAGATGTGGTGGCCATCGCGGGGGCGCTGGACCCGGTGAACGCGGCCGGCCTGGAGTTCATCCTGGGGCCCCTGTCCAGCGGCGAGCGGCTCTGGTACCGCTACGGGGCGCTGCTGGCCTGGCAGCTGGAGCAGGCCGAGGGGCGCCATGGCCTGCGGCGTCGCATTCTGAGTGGTGAGGGGCTCCCGGGCCTGCCCTAGGTGTAGTTTCGCTGCCGCTCCCTGCTCGGTGATGATGGTGCGGCGGGGCTGATCTCGACACATTCGGGTAGAGTCTCGCTTCGGAGGCTCACATGCGTCACGGTCTGTTCCTGGCCACCGCTTTCGCTATCGGCTGCCACTGCAGCAGCGGCCCCGTCGCCACCGACGACACCGGCGACACCCCCGGCACCGCCGACACCGACGAGCCGCCCCCTGGCCCCGTCGTCGCCGGGGACTGGTGGCTGCACCCGGTGCACGAGACCCTGGTCTACGTCTCCTGGGAGCAGAGCCAGGCGGGTACCGCCCACGTCGAGTACAGCTTCGACGAGGGCGAGTGGCACAGCACCCCCGCCTTCGAGGCCCAGGTCGGCACCCACGAGCAGGTGCTGGTGGGCGTCCCCTACTACTACGACGTCGAGTGGCACGTCGTGGTCGACATCGACGGCGTGGAGCACGGCGACGACGGCGAGACCGCCAGCGCGGGCTCCCTGCCCGACGATCTCCCCGTCGGCGAGGTCGAAGTCAGCGATCCGGACCTCTGGGAACCCACGGGCAACTACCTGCTGTCCAGCATCGCCGGCCACACCGGCAGCTGGAACCCCGGCAACTACTGGACCTTCATCCTGGACCGCCAGGGCCGCCCCGTCTGGGCCAGCCTGGCCCCGGATCGCCACTGGGTGCTGTTCGCCCAGGTCAGCGTCGATGGGCAGACCATCCTGTGGGACGAGAGCACCTACTGGCTCGACTGGGGCACGAGCGGGGGCGAGGGCAGCAAGATCCACCGGGTGCGGCTGGACGGCGAGGTCGAGGAGATCGCAGCCGACGGCATCGTGCACGCCTTCGTGGAGCTGCCCGACGGCACCATGGCCTGGGGCAGCGAGTACCACGTGGAGCACACCGAGGCGCTGGTGGAGCTGGCGCCCGGAGCCACCGAGGTCGAGGTGATCTGGACCTGCGAGGACGACTACCCCGGCTCACCCCGGGCCTACTGCTCGTCCAACGGCATGTACTACGAGGCCAGCACCGACAGCTACCTGTACAGCTTCTGGGACGAGAGCGTGGTGGTGGAGCTGGACGGCGCCACCGGCGAGAACCTGTGGTGGGCCGGCGG
>CAZHIK010000678.1:0-5419 GCA_964532635.1 uncultured Enterobacterales bacterium | reverse complement strand
AGGTCAGCGTTCCCGCGCCGCCTTGTCCATCTCGCGCCGATCCTCCCGTTCCTTGAGCGCGGAGCGCTTGTCGTGCTTGCGCTTGCCCTTGGCCAGCCCCAGCTCCACCTTGACCCAGGGGCCCTTGAAGTACATGGAGATGGGCACCAGTGCGTAGCCCCGCTCCCGCACCCGGGCGGACAGCTTGCGCAGCTCCCGCCGGTTCAGCAGCAGCTTGCGCTCTCGGAGGGGCTCGTGGTTCTCGTGGGTGGCTTGGGGGTAGGGGGAGATGTGGCCGTTGACCAACCAGGCCTCGCCGTCCTTGAAGACCACATAGGCGTCGGCGAGGTTGCCTCGCCCCTGGCGCAGGGACTTGACCTCGGAGCCCAACAGGGAGATCCCGGCCTCCACTCGATCTTCCACCTGGTAGTCGTGGAATACCTTGCGGTTGCGGTAGATGGGCCGGATGTGGTCGCGGTCTCTGCTCACTGGGGCTCCCGGGGGGGACAACCTGCTACGGCGAGGCGGTGGACGCAAGGCGGTGCTCCACTCCGGCCCACCTGGCGACCGCCTCGGCCTCCCGCTTCATCCCGGATCCACCACTTCACTCCACCCGGGACTCGCTCCGCGCTTCCTTTCGCTCCCCCTCTGATCGTCGGCAGCCTTCAGCTCGTTCTGGAAGCCCCCGCGCGGCCGTGGGGTTGGAGAATTTTCGGAAACGCTATGGAAAACCCTGGGGAAGACGGGCGTGAAAACTTGTGGAAGACCTGTGGATAAGAGGTTTTCGCTGTCGCGCCCCGGGCGCCCCCTGCCATGCCCTGGAAATCACGGGTTTCTCGCGAGAGTGTTCCACGAAAAAACACAGGTGCCGTGCGGGTAATGGGGAAGTGTCACGAAAATGTGGTGGAAAGTGGTTTGGAGTGGTTTGAAAGGGAGGGAAATGGGTTAGTCTACATCTGGCGACAGGAAGGCGGCCTGGCGTCGAGGGAAACCGAGAGCGAGAGAGCGGGCAGAACGGTGAAGGGCGAGTACCTACAGGTCGATGCCAAGCTGGACCCCAAGGGTCGGCTGGTGCTCCCTGCCAAGCTTCGCAGGAGGCTGCAGGCGGACGGCATCGATTCACTGGTGCTCATGATCTACCCGAACTTCGAGGCTATCTTCGCATTTACGGTCGAAGATTGGAACCGAAAAGTAGTCGAGCCTCTTGACGAAGCCTTCGTCTTCGATCCCGACGCCATGATGCTCGCCCACGCCCTCATCGGTGGCGCCCAGAGCGTGGACATCGACAAGCAGGGGCGGATGCTGATCCCCCCCAAGATGCGAGCCGAAGCCGAGCTGGATCGTGAGCTCGTCCTGCAGACCCTCCCCGGCCGCCTCGAGATCTGGTCCTCCTCCGCCTGGGCCTCCCGCAAGGCGGAGGCCATCGCCACCTTCAACAAGCGCGCTGCGGCGCGCAAGGCCAGCACCATCAGCATCCTGGGTGGAATGTGATGCGGTACCACCACTCCGTGCTGTACGAGGACGCGCTCGATCTGCTCGAGCCCCGCGCGGGTGGGCGCTACGTGGACGGCACCCTCGGTGACGGTGGTCACACCCTGGGCGTGCTCGAGCGCTCTGCGCCCGACGGCGAGGTCCTGGGCTTGGACCGTGATCCCGCGGCGCTGCTGCGCGCTGGGGCGCGGCTGGAGCCCTTCGGCGCCCGCTGCACCCTGCGCTGCGCTCGAGCCTCGGACATGGGTGAAGCCATCCGCGAGCATGGCTGGCCCTGCGTGGACGGTGTGGTACTGGACTTTGGCCTGTCCTCCCCTCAGCTGGACAGCGCCGAGCGCGGCTTCTCCTTGATGCGAGACGGCCCCCTGGACATGCGCTTCGACCAGCGCCAGGAGCACTCGGCCGACGCGCTGGTCAACCACGCCTCCGAGGCCGAGCTGGCCTCCATCATCCGACGCTACGGCGAGGAGCGGTCCTCCCGTCGAGTCGCGCGCGCCATCGTGGCCGCTCGGCCCATCGCTGGCACCGCTCGGCTGGCCGACGTCATCGAGCGTGCCCTCGGTGGGCGCCGCGGCCGCAGGACCCATCCCGCCACCAAGACCTTCCAGGCTCTCCGCATCGCGGTGAACCAGGAGCTCGACGAGGTGGGGCAGGCCATCCAAGCCGCGCTGGACGCCGTGGGCCCGGGCGGCCGCGTCGTCGCCATCAGCTTCCACTCCCTCGAGGACCGCATCGTCAAGCGCGCCTTCGCAGCCGCAGCCGGTGTTGGTGCTCCCAAGGACGCCTACGGGCACCCGGTGGAGCCTCCTCGCTTTCACAAGCTCACGCGCCGCGCCCTCAAGGGCGAGGAGCGTGACGACCATCCCCGAGCCCGGTCCGCCCGACTCCGCGCGGTCCAGCGACTCCCCCTGGCGGCGCGCGCCGCCGGTTCCCCCTCCGCCGTTCACCCCCCCACCGTAGAAGCTCCCCGCAGAAGTTGAGCCGGCTCGCCGGCACGCCGCAGCAGAAGAAGCGAGGAACCCGTGCAGCGCAAGAACACCCAAACCCTCCGCATGGACCCGGCCATCATCTGGCCGCTGGTGGCGCACTCACCCCTGGTGTGGCGCTATACGGCGTACATGATGATCCTCGGGCTGCTGGTGCTGCTCCACACCTGGAGCCGCATCGACGCCCGTGAGACGGCCCTGGCCCTCGACCGCGCCCGCGTTCAGGCCGATCTCGTCCGCACCCAGAACGAGCGCCTGCTGCTCGAGCTGGCCACCATGACCAGCCTGGGCAGCATCGGTGCCCGCGCGGCGAGCCTCGAGCTGTCGAGCGCCGCCTCGGTGGTGGAGGTCTACTAGGATGAGCTTCTCGCCTCGCCGGTGGTGGAACGAGCACTTCGGGCCCCAGGTCCCGGAGCAGGGGGAGTCGCGCCCCGCTCGTGAGACCCCGGTGCAGGCTCGGGCTCGGGCCCGCGGTGTGGCGCGGCAGCGGTCGAGCATGCTGGCCATCGCCCTCGGGGCTGGCTTGTGTCTCGTGGCCACTCGCACCGCCTGGATCATGCTCGTCCCGGACGAGCGCCTCGAGGACAAGGCGCGCTCGCTCTACCATGACATCGTGGTGCTCGAGGCCCGCCGCGGTGACATCCTCGACCGCGAAGGCCACATCCTGGCCACCACCGTCTCCATGCCGGAGCTCCACGCCGATCCCGCGCGGATCGACGCCGAGGAGATCCCCGCGCTGGCCGCTGAGCTGGCGGCGCTCATCGGCCGCGGCCCGGGCTGGGTGGCGAAGCGCCTTGGGCGTGAGGGCTCCCGCGACGTGCTGCTGGCTCGGGAGGTCGAGCCCGAGGTCGTCCGTCGCGCCTCGCAGCTGGGACGGGGCGGCAAGCTCTTCGTGCGAGAGAACAACCGCCGCTACAACCCGGACGGCCACGTGGCCGCTGCCGTGCTTGGCGTCGTGGGTCACACCGGCTCCGGCCGCGAGGGTCTCGAGCGCGCCCTGGACGAGTACCTCCGGGGTGACACCTTCCAGTTCGTGCGCTCCCGCGACCGCTCGGGCCGAGGTCTGCAGGCTGCTGCTGCTGCGCTCCAGGCGGCTCACGAAGGCCACGACGTGGTCCTCACCCTCGACCGCACCATCCAGTTCGCCGCCGAGCAGGCGCTGGACGAGGTGGTGGAGCGCTCCCAGCCCCTGACGGCCCACATCGTCGTGCTCGACGTGGACACCGGCGAGATCCTGGCCATGGCCAACCGGCCCTCCACCAACCCCAACGACCGCGCGGGGCTCAACCCCAAGGGCCTGCGCAACTACGCGGTGGCCGACACCGTCGAGCCGGGCTCCGTGTTCAAGCCCTTCGTGATGGCCCTGGCCCTCGACGCCGGCGTTGTGCGCGCCGATGGCATGATGGACTGCGAGGGGGGGGCCTGGTACATCGGGCGGACCCGCATCCGTGACGACCACGCCCACGGCGTGGTGACCATGAGCGAGGTCATCAAGTTCTCGAGCAACATCGGCGCGGCCAAGCTGGCTCTTGGCCTTGGGGCCGAGCGCACCCTCGAGGGCCTGCGGGACTTCGGCTTCGCCCGGGATCCCGGCACTCGCATCCGCGGGGCGCTCCCGGGCTTCATGCGCAAGGCCGAGAACATCAAGCCCATCGAGCTCGCCACCACCTCCTACGGCCAGGGCGTGACCTCCACCACCCTGCAGCTGGCCTCGGCTGTGGCCACCATCGCCAACGACGGCGTCCGGATGGAGCCCTACGTCGTGGCCGAGGTCCGGGACCGCGCGGGTCAGTTGGTGTTCAGCGCCGAGCCACACGCCGATCGGCGAGTGATCTCCGAGCAGGCCGCCCGCGACGTGGCGGACATGATGGTCACCGTGACCGAGAAGGGTGGCACCGGCACCCGCGCGGCGGTGCCCGGCTACCACGTCGCTGGAAAGACCGGCACGGCCTGGAAGGTCGTGGACGGCAAGTACTCCGCCACCGCCCGCGTGGCGTCGTTCATCGGCTTCCTCCCTGCCGACGATCCCGAGGTCGCCATCGCGGTGGTCACCGATACCCCCACAAAGGGCAGTCGCTACGGCGGAACCGTCTCCGGCCCGGCCTTCAAGCTGGTGGCCGAGGCGGCCATGCGCCACCGCGCCATCTCGCCGGATCCCGTCCTCCTCGCCGGTGGCGATGAGCCCGAGGAGGCGGGGCCGGCCCGCGTGGCCGAGCTGACCCTCTCCACCGACGCCTCCCCCTGGTCCGTGCGTCCCATCGAGGACAAGCAGTTGGCCCTGGCATGGGCCGAGGGCGGCAAGCTCCGCCTACCCGACCTGTCGGGTCTCGGCCTGCGGGACGTCCTGGTACTCTTCGAAGATTCCGGCCTGGAGGTCGCCCTGAGCGGCCACGGACAGGCCATCTCCATGCATCCCGAAGCCGGCGCCCTGGTGGCCCCGGGCGACCGGGTGGAAATGAGGTTCCAGTGAGCCTCTTCCTCCTGCACGTGCCCGAACGCCAGCGCTTGCTCGGCGCCCTCGACTGGTTCGGGGACGACAACACTTCCACGTTCACCATCTCCCAATCCGGCCCCGGGGCGGGGGAACGGGACGATCGTGGTCTCTCGGACGAACCATCCCCGGCTTCGTCCACTGGTCTACGGGAGCGGCGCGCTCCCCTCCTGGTGGTTTCGCAGGGCTCACTCCCCGAGCTCTTCGCCGCCTGCGCCGCACTTCTCGAGCCGGAGACCCTGACAAACCCGCTCTCCGCTGCCCTTGCTCCAGGCTGCCCGCTCACTGCTGCAGGTCCTGGTTCCCCCGCCCCGGGTGCTCCCTCCGAGCACCACGCCGGTTCATCCACCTTCGACGCCATTCAGGGCGCTCACACGGCTGCTCTGCACCGTTCCCGTGCACCACTCCTTCGCTACGAGGTCGTGGAGCGCCCTGCCCTCTCCCTGGTCGCGACGTCTCGGGGAGCCTGATC
>CAZHIK010000677.1:0-5419 GCA_964532635.1 uncultured Enterobacterales bacterium | reverse complement strand
TCGGGTTGGGTAGCTCACGAAGCCGGTCAGAATCCCTGTGGAAGGGCACTAGAGCTCCAGCGCCGACCGGACAGCGGGCTCGAGGGCGCCGGCCATCACGGCCGCGCCGGCGGCGTCCACGTGGACGCGGTCGAGAAACATGGGCTCGGCGGGGTCCAGGCTGGCATGGGACAGGGGCTCGAGGTCCACCAGGGCGCAGCCCCGACCCTCGGCCACCTCCCGCACGATGGTGTTCAAGCTGGGGGTGCCGTCGGGCACCAGGTCCCACTCGGCCTGGGCGCGGAAGGCCTCGGCGGCTCGCTCCAGGTCCCCCTCGGCCAGGGCCAGCTCACCCCAGGCGTGCAGGAAGACCGACACCTTGGGGTCCTCTTCGAGCCCGGCCCGCACGGTGCCCTCCGGCACCGGCATCCCTGCCAGATCGAGCTCGCGCACCAGCGCGCGGACCCGCTCGGGATCGCCGTCGTGGATGCCCGAGAGCACCGGCGGGGTGCGCAGCCGATGGGGCAGGGTGGCCAGCACAACGGGGACGTCCGCAGCGTGCGCGAGGTCCACCATGCGCAGCAGGTGCTGGCGGTAGATGCGCTCCTTGAGGCGCTGCTCCTGCTCGAGCAGGCCGGTGACCTCGGGCCCGGCGAGGCTGTCCTCGAACAGGCTCAGATCCGGCGGCCGCCGCCGCGCGGAGTAGACCTTGCGGGCCACGGGATCGTCCAGCTCCACCCGCCGCTCGTAGACCTCGCTGGGGCGCGGAAGCCCACCGCCCACGGCCCACCCGAGCAGCCCGAACAGCTGCAGCCGAGACAGAGCCTCGGACAGGCTGTAGAAGGCCACCGGGTGGCGGGCGGGCCAGCCGGTGTAGAACGAGGTCATGGTGTGCTCGTTGTTGCCGATGGCCAGCACCAGCAGGTCCGGCTGCAGCGCCAGCGCGGCCTCGACCGCTGGCATCAGCTTGCCAGCGTAGGAGCCGCAGCGCCCCCAGTTGAGCACCTCGACCTCCCCACCGAGCCGCTCCTCGAGCTGGGCGGGCACGGCCTCGTGCTCCTCGATGCCCAGCCCGAACACGAAGGACTCGCCCAGGACGATCACCCGCTGGCGCTCCGCCTCGGCCAGGAACATCTCGGGGCGCACCCGCTCGTAGTGGTGCTTGTCCTCCGGGCAGAGGCGCAGGATGCCGGCCCCCACCTCACAGACCACCGCGTAGGGATCGTGCTGAGGTAGCGGTGAGCTGCGCCAGTCCTGGCCGGCGACCCAAGCCGCGGCTCGCAGCCCCCCTTCGAGGAGCAGCAGCACCAGCAGCGAGGCCAGCAGGGCGAAGCCCAACTTGCGGCCCACACCACGGCCTGCGGCCCGGCTCACGGAGCCCTCCCCAGGCCGTCGTGGCAGCACCGCGTCCCGGTCTCGGCCGCCCGATAGTCGGGCGCTGGGGTGGCCCGAGCGGAGCACTGGCCAAGCCCGGCGGCGATGTTCCAACCACCACCCGCGATCACACCACTGCCCCCGTCGGTCTGAACCCACTCCCAGAGGTTGCCGCTCATGTCCATCAGCCCTTCGGGCGTGGCGCAGCCGGGCTTGGAGCCTCCGGGCAGGGCCTCGCCGGCCTGGCTCTCCCTGGCCTGGGACTCATCGTGGCAGCGGTCGGGCTGGTAGACGTTGCCGTAGGGCCAGCGGCGGTGCTCCGGGCCCGCGCAGGCCCGGGTCCACTCGTCCTCGGTGCAGATGCGCTTGCCTGCGTCCGCGCAGGCCTGTCTCGAGCCGGCCAGGTCCAGGTTGGACACCGGCCGCTCACCGGGCTGGGCCGTGTGCTCTAGGGGATCGATGCAGAATCCGGCGATGGCCACCATGCCCTCGAGGCAGCGCCGCTTCCCAAGGGCGGGTTCGTCGGCGGCCACCTCGGGCTCGCCCCGGCAGCAGCGGAAGCCCACCTCGGGGAAGCGGGCGTCGATGGGGGCCGCCGGGTAGCCCTCCCGGGGCTGGCAGGTGGCCTTGAGGGGATCGGTGTACCAGGAGCCACCCCGCAGCTCCCGCAGTTGTTGACTCGGGAAGGACTTCAACGCCGGCAGGTCCAGGGGCGTAGCCGTCCACTCCCACACCGAGCCCACCAGATCCTGGGTACCGTTTTCTGCGAGGCAGCCGAAGTGCTGGCCGGACGGGGTGGGGCCGTCCAGCTCCACAGCGCAGGCCGCCCGGATGTAGCGCTCACCGTAGGGCTGCGCGGCGTGGTCCTCACCGCCGCAGGCCCGCTCCCACTCGTGGGCCTCGCACAGCCGCTTGCCGCCCGCCTCACACAGGGCCATCGCCGTGGGGACGTCCACGCCGGTCAGAGGCAAGCTCCCCGCCTGGTTGGGGTACTCGAAGCGGTCGATCCACAGCCCCGGGCCGTTGGGGAGCTCGGCCTCGGGTTCGTAGGCGGCGCCCGGCTCGCCGGTGGCCTTGGCCAGCTGCTGCACGGCGTCGGCCCCCACCTGCTCGGGTCCCACAGGCTCGTCCGAGACACAGCAGCGGAAGCCCGCCGAGTAGACCCGCTTGTCGGGATCGAGCCGGTAGTCGGGCTGGCGGGAGTAGCGCCCGCTGCAGTCGGCGTAGCGCGGATAGGTGTACCAGGCGCCGCCCTCGAGCATGCCCCGCACCCCGCGCCAGTCGTCCATCACCCACTCCTCGAGGTTGCCCACCAGATCGTGGACCCCCTCTGGGGTGACGCAGGCCGCGTGCTCTCCCGACGCAGCGACCAGCTCGTCGGGGTTCATCATGGAGGTGTGGCCCGAGGGCAGGGGGCGACCCGCGAAGCAGGTACCGGCCAGGTACTCGGCTCCGTAGCCGAAGCGGTTCGCTCCGCTGGGCCCCTGGCAGGCCCGCCTCCACTCCTGGGCCGTACACAGGCGCTTGCCCTCCTCGGCGCAGGCGGCCTCGGCCTCGGGCATGTTCACGTAGGTGCGCGGCTTGGCCCCCGGCTGGTTGGGGAACTCGTAGCGGTCGATGGCGAAGCTCCACCCATCGGCGGTGGTGAGCCGCACCATGTCGTCGGGGGGGGCCGGCTCCTGCCCGCAGCCCAGGGCCAGCAGCAGGGCGACCCAGAGGGAGGAGGGCGCCATGGAGGCGCTATAACCCCGACCGCGCCCAGCGAAGCACCCGCTGCGATACCATCCCTCCATGCGTGCCCGCCCCCGTCCCCTGACGCTCGCACTCGCTCTGATCCTCGCCCAAGGCTGCAGCGGGGAGAGCGAGGAACCCCTGGACTGCGGCACACGATCCGGCGAGCGCTCGGATCGCTGCTGGGCCGAGCGGGCCGTCGACGCCGAGCTGGAGGTCCAGGACCGGCACCAGGCGGCCCTGCGCATCCAGGACCCCACCCTGCGGGATCTGGCGCTGTCCACGGTGGCCCCGTCCCTGGGTGTGGACGCCTGCGACACCATCCACGACACGATGCTGCGCCGCTCCTGCCAGGCCAGGACCCGCCGACCCCACCTGGACATCCCCGAGCCGGACCGTCCCGTCGCCGCCCTGCCCACGCCCACGCCCACGCTGAGCGTGCAGGGCGCAGAGGAGCTCGAGGCCATCCGCCGCACCGAAGAGGCCTGCGACCCCCTGCCCAGCGGCCTGCAGGACCCCTGCCGGCAGCAACGGGTGGACAGCGAGCCGCCCTCCCTCTGCTGGGTGCCCTGCACCCTGGTCCAGGACGACGACCTGCGCGGCGACTGCGCGGCCCGCGCCGCGACCCGCCTGGGGATCGCGGAGCTACCCGAGCTGGCAGCGGCGGTCTGCGCCACCCTGGAGGACCCCCGCTGGCGAGGCGAGTGCAGCTTCCGCACCAGCGAGGCTCTGCCCCTCAACCGCCCTGGAGACTGCGTCACAGCCTGCACCCAGGCCCTGGGCTTCGAGGACGAGTGCCGCAAGCACCTGGTGCAGCGCCACGCCCAGGCCACGGTCCTGCGGGCCCGCTTCGGCCACGCGGACGATGTCCTCTTCGGCCTGACCACCGAAGGCAGCACGCTCAGCGAGGCCCTGGCCGACCAGCCCGATGCCGCCTGGCTGGCGCGCCTGTACTGGTACGAGGCCTTCCACGCCCTGCTCGCCGAGGCCCTGCAGCACGAGCGGCTCGAGGCGACCATCGCCGCTGGAGGCCCCACCCTGGCCACCAGGGAGCGGGAGGGGCCCTGGCGGGATGTGGCCACCAAGCTCTGCGCCTACCACGCGGCCCGCCAGGGGAGCCTCGACAGCCTCGAGGCCCTGCGGGCCCGGGTCACCGCCTGCACCGAGGCCGTGGACACCCCCGAGGAGAGCGACAGCCTGCTGCCATCCCAGGCCCCCCGCTCCCGCTTCGGCGAGCTCACCACCAGCGAGGTCCCCGCCCCCATCCAGCCCCGCGCCGGCTGCGAGCTCACCCCGGACACCCGCCGGGACATCACCGCCCTGTGGGGCCTCGAGCAGCTGCCTTGGTCCCAGAGTGAGGCCCTGGTGGAGCGGGCCCTGGCCCACCCGGAACCCGCGGCCCGCGCCTACACCTTGGACATGGTGGAGCACAAGGCCTTCTTCTGGCAGCGCCAGGACCGCGAGGGACAGCTGCGGCTGGCCGAGCGGCTGACCACACAGGCCCAGGACGACCCCTCCGCTCCCGTGCGCGAGCGGGCCGCGATCCTGGCCCAGGCCCTCGAGGCCGGCGAGCGCCCCGGCCGCTGGGCCTTCCACGCCAGCGGGGTGTGCGCTGGGAGTCCCCGAGGCGAGAGCCGCTAGAACACCGGCTCCGGAAAATCGAGCCCCACGGCCTCGTACTGGCCGCGCAGGTTCTCGAGCAGAGCCTGGCAGGCCTCGGATTCGATGCTGCCAGTAGCGGCCGCGGCCTCGATGTCGGCGGCGCCGGGGAGGGTGACCTCGCCTTCCCTGCCCTGCTTCTTGGCCTGCTGGGCCAAGCGCTCCACCGTCACCGAGAAGAAGGCCCGCAGGATGTCGCGCTGCCCAGCATCGACCACGGTGGTCGCGCCCGCATCGGCGGTGGGCTCGGCCTCGTCGGGGGTGGTCGGGGCGGGTTCGCCGGGGGCGCTGGCAGGGGTGCCCTCGGGGATGGTGGGAGCCACCGGCTCGGCGGCGCCGAGGTTGGAGGCCAGGTCGGGGAAGGGCATGTTCACGCCCTGGTAGCCGGCCTCGAGCTTGGCCACGACAGCCTGGCAGGCGGTGGACTCGAGGCTGGCGCTGTCGATGCAGGCCTGCAGCTCGGCTTCGCTGGGGATCACCTCGGCCAGGTCCATGCCGAAGTCGCCCGCGGCCTTCTGCAGGGGGTCCACCGTGGCTCTGAGTACGGCCTCGAGTGAGCTGACCCCCGTAGGGGCGCTGGGAGACGTTGGAGCGGTGGAGACCGAGGGCTCTGTGGGGGCCGAGGGCTGGGTGGTGGGCTGGGTGCTGGTGGAGCTGCTCTGGGAGCCATCGTCCT
>CAZHIK010000676.1:0-5421 GCA_964532635.1 uncultured Enterobacterales bacterium | reverse complement strand
GGGTGACGGTCATGGACTGGCGTAGGCCCTTGCCATCACCGTCGGCTGGGTACTGCCAGAAACGCTGCACCTCGCTGGACGCCCAGCCCAGGGCCTGGGAGCCGTCGCGGATGACCATGGAGGCGGGGTCGAGGGGGCCGGGCTGGGAGGCCACCGAGCACTCGCGGCTCACCGCGTCGAAGTGCGCTCCGAGCGGCTCTAGCCCGAAGTCCCGGATGCCGAAGCGCTGGCGCCAGTCGTCCAGAGTGCTCGCCATGGGCGGGTGGGCCAGGGCGGCGTTGATCTCCGAGCCGCCCCCCACACAGCGCCCCTCGACGTAGGTGACCTTGGTCTGCCCAAACGCCGGGGTGAGCCCACCGTTGCGGTACTTCTGGTCCATCTCCGCCATGGAGTAGGCCGGCGCGGAGTCGTGGCCGAAGTGGCCACCTTCCTCCACCATCAGCACGTCGTGGCCCGCCTCGGCCAGCAGGGCGGCCGTGGTGGCCCCACCGGGGCCGGAGCCGATCACCAGGATCTGGCAGTCGTGTCGGGTGCGCCGCATGATCAGTGCTCCTGTTCGGGGTGGAGCTCGGAGAAGTACACGAAGGTGGCCATCTTGCCGTAGAACTCCAGGAAGTCCTGGCAGAACGACAGCGGCGCCACCCGCCACAGGCGAACCTGGCGGGCGCGCTGCTCGGGGCCCTGGAAGCGGAAGGGCCGGCCCGCTGTGAGCACACCGGACAGGTCGAAGAAGACCGTGGCGCCCGCCATCGGCAGGCCCAGGAAGCGCGGCATGATGGCGATGCGGCCGCGCATGGCCGCCGCTGTGGCCTGCACGGCGGGCTCGTCCAGGGTAGACTCGCTGCCGGCGGCCTCGGCCACCAGGGTGCGCACGATCTGGCCGACCACGGGCGAGAGCACCGCGCGGGCGCCGCGTCGGGGGAACTCGGAGAGCAAAGACATGGAGAAGCCGACCTCACTGTGGGATGTCCCGCGGACATCGAGGATGTCAGGTATTCAGCGCTGGGGTCGATGCCCACTTCGTATCCGTCGACCCCCGGGCGGAATACAGGCTCTCCCCTCCTCCGCCGAGGTCCCGTGGCCCCGCGCTCCCGTCCCCACCTCGCTCGCTCCGCCGTCGCCATGACCGCCCTGCTGGCGGGCTGTGGGGAGCCGGACCCCGCGCCAGAGCTGACCGTCCTCGCGTACGCCCACGCCAACCCGGACAATCCCTTCAGCGCCTTCGTGAACGTGCAGACCGACCGCGACGTGATCGCCACCATCGAGTACGGCGAGGACGGCCGCTGGGACCACCGCACCCCCCACTTCGCCCTCGAGGCGGAGATGCCCCTGAACCGGCTCCTGCTGGGCCTGCACGCCGACAGTGTCACCGAGCTGCGCCTGGTGGCCCACAACGGCGTGCACCGCTGGACGGTCCCCCTCGACAGCCACACCACCGACCCGCTCCCCGACGACTGGCTGGGCTGCGAGGCCAGCGTCACGGACGATCTGGACAGCTACCCGGTCGAGCAGGTGGTCTGCACCAACGGACCTCCCTCCGCCGAGGGCGTGGGCATGACCTGCTTCGACCGGCGAGGCCGCCCGGTCTGGTCCCTGACCCACCCCGGCGAGTCCCTCTTCCTGCTGAGGGGCCTGGGCGACGGGACCCTGGCCGCGACCTCCCTGTCCTCCAGCGTGGTCCTGTTCTTCGATCGTGCCAGCAAGTACCAGGGCGACCTGTCGGCCCTCGACTTCGAGGGGACCGCACGGTGGATGCACCGCTTCATCGATCCCCACGCCCTGGTCGAGCTGCGCGAGGGCCCATGGGCGGGGGCCCTGGGCATGCTGACCACCACCGACGAGGACCTCGACGGCGACGAGAGCATCAGCGCTTCGGGCATCGTGGTCTACGACCGGGACAGCGACGAGGTGCTCTGGGACTGGAGCCTGCTGGGCGAGGACGACGGCGTGCTCTCCGAGCTGCAGCAGTTCCTGCTCGATGTCTGCTCCGCCGACCGCGACTGCCTGCACGCCAACGACCTGGTGCACGGCGTGGACCAGGCCGGGCGGCAGTACTTCCTGCTGAACCTCAACGGCACCAACCAGATCCTCCGGGTGGACGTGGACAGCGACGAGGTGTCGTGGCGGCTGGGTCCCGGTGGGGACTTCGAGCTGGTGGACGATCTGGCCGCGACCAGCCCCCAGAGCCTCGACGACGTGGCCTGGGCCTACGGCGCCCACGGCCTCGAGCTCCAGGGCCGAGAGGGTGCGCGAAGCCGCATCCTGCTCTTCGACAACGGCAACGAGCGAGGGGAGGATGTCGAGGACTACAGCCGCGTGCTGGAGCTGGAGATCGACGAAGAGACCCTGCGGGCCGCGCCGGTGTTCGCCTACGGAAGCACGGATCCCGAAGCCTCCGACCATCTCTTCTCCGGCATGATGGGCGACGCCGACATGCTCCCAGACAGCGAGAGCCTGATGTTCATCAAGGGCGATCGGGACATCTTCATCGCCGAGATCAGCTACCCCGAGGGCCAGGAGCGCTGGCGCCTGAGCTGCCCGGAGTGGACCCGGACCTTCGGCCTGAGCTTCTTCCCCAGCCTGTACGACACCACCTGGTGGTACGAGGTCGAGCGCTAGCGGAGCTGGTTCCAGCGCAGCGCCCAGCACACGGTGAAGTAGGCCTGGATCACCAATCTGCCCACTCGATGTCGCCCGCACGCCGGGAAAGCCGATACGGCAATCCCACTTCCCTCCCCGACCTTTCGGAGCGTACCGTGCTGCCCAACCACCCATGCGCCGGCTTCGTGTCCATCCCCAGGATCCTGATCCCCCTGTGCCAGGCCACCGAGATCGACTTCGGCCTGAAGCGCTTCAGGGTGGAGCTGTGCGATGGCAAGCTGCGCATCGAGCTGGACGCCGACAACTTCACCCTGGTGCGCCTCAAGGACCAGCGCGTTGCCTACAAGGTCCAGCTGCTGGGCAGCATCGTGCTCGAGGAAGAGACCACGGGCACAGTGGACTGGCAGTCATACTTCCACCTCGAGTGGGAGGACGTCGCCGGGGCTCCGGAGCTGGTCTTCGACAAGAGCCCCACCCGCATCGTGCGCTTCTACGACAAGGGTCAGGCCATCGAGCTGGGTGTGGAGCCCGCCACCGCCTACGAGGTGCGCTACGACGATGGCGTAGGTGCGCTGTTCTCCCGCCGCGACGACGACGCGGGCTTCGACTTCAGCTTCAGCACCGGCTTCGCGGGCTCGTTCTGGAAGGAGCCGGACGGCTCCTGGATGATCAAGTTCAAGGGCGACCGGCTGACCTGGGACGACGACGGCAAAGACGCACAGTCCAAGTTCCTGGTGTCCCGCTCCAAGTTCACCGACAACCTGATGCTCTACTTCTGGCGCAGCGCCCAGGTCACCCTCCGGTAGCGGAGGCGTGACCGGATAGGCTTCGCTGTCCCCACACCGGAGCCCGCGATGCGCCCAGTCGTCCACCTCCCCGCTCTGCTGGTCCTGACCGCCTGCGCCAAGACCGAGGTCGACGCCCCGCCCACGGTCGAGCCGCCGGTCCAGGCCCAGAAGGGTGCCCCAGCACAACCGGGCGAGCCCTGGCTCTACGCCCAGGTGGAGAGGACCGAGGCCCCCACCCCGGCCCGCTTCTCGGCTGGCCTGCCCACCACCTTGGCCGCCGTGAAGGGCGACTGGGCCGAGCACCCGCCCCCGACCATCGTGCGAGCCCAGCTGTGCAAGGGTGTGCCCTCCATGTGGGAGAAGCTGGGCGTGGCCGTCGACGCGGCAGTGTCCACCGGAGATCCGCTGGACGAGGTGGTGCGCGGCTACGGCGGGCTGCTCGAGTACTGCGCCGATGCCCGCAGCTGCGAGCTGGCAGCCGCCTGGGTGGATGGCCCCGCGGGAGCGGCGGGCTCCGCCAGAGCCGGCGTGGGTTGGATGCGCCTTGCACAGTGCCACGATCCCGCCACCACTGCCCGCTTCCAGCAGGAGGGGCCCCCGGACGCCGCCCTGGCCCGGTTCTGGTTCGAGCACAGCTGGGAGAGCGAGTCGCCCGCCGAGTACATCCCCGCCCTGGCCGCCGCGCTACAGCGGGCCGCCAAGGGCAGCGACGGCTGGCTGGCCCGGCAGGCCGCGGTGGCCCACGGCCGGCTCGACGATCCCCGCGTGGCCGCCGACCTGCTGTCCGCCCACGACGCCGCCACCGACCCTCGGGTGAAGAGCCAGATCGTTGCCGGGATGTCCGAGCAGAGCGCCCCTGCTGTCCAGGCCGTCTTCGCCGCCCACTGCGCCAATGACGATGTCTACGAGGCCATGTGCCCCCGCGACGATGGCCTGGGGGGCTACGGTCCCGACAAAGAAGAGGACGAGCGCGCGCCCGAGCTGGTGATGGCAGACGCCGCGCTGCTGGCCAAGGCGACCCAGGAGGGCGACTGGCACGCGAGCTGGGAGCTGTACCGTGCCCTCGAGCGACTGGCCGACCGTGACTGGACCGCCGCGCGCGAGGCCGCGGGACCGCTGGCCCGCGCCCCTGGCCTCGAGCCCAGGTTGCAGCGCACAGTGGAGATCCTCGGACGCTTCGAGACCCGGCAGGCCGTGGTGGACGGACTCCGCGAGCTGGGCCTGCTGCGCAGCACGCCCGAGGCTCCCGCCGAGGGCGACACCCACGGCTGGCTGCTGCCCCACGAGCTGCTGGCGGAGCACGGCACCGTGCACTGGTTCGACTGCGAGACAGGCATGTTCCCCAACGAGCACGACGGCCTGCTCGCAGAGCTGGCCGCCATCGCCGGCCCGCCCATGAGCACCGTGGCCTTCGAGGAGCACGCCCCGCCCCTCGAGGGCCTCGAGCCCATCGAAGGTGGCGAGCCGGTGATCGACGCGGTGATCGCCGAGGACGGCAGCAGCTGGAAGGCCGAGATGCCCAGCAGCGACTACCTGCTGCACGCCTACACCGGCACCCACCGCCTCACGGTCCACGCCGAGGACCTGGGCGACTGGTACGACCTCAGCGCTGTGCTCGGGCTGCTCAACAGCACCGCCCGCGAGCTGGGCCAGGACGTACGCTTCGTGACCCTGCCCACCGGCGACCAGACCGCCTATGTCCTGGCCGCCCCCCCCGCCGCGATCACGGCTGCGGTGAAGCGACGCCTGATCGAGATCGAAGGCGCCAGCGCCGCGGTGGACGACGGCAAGGCCTTCGAACAGCAGGTCTTCGAGGCCCTGATGCGCGAGGGACTCGAAGGGATGCCGGACTAGGCATTGATGCCCGGAAACGCTTCCATTCGAGTCGAGTTTCCGAGTAGACCGATGTCGGTGGTCCGGGGGCTACGGTCGCCGGGACGCTCCATCTCCGCACTCGTCGGGTTGGGGCGGAGCTTCGCTAGTGCCCTTCCACAGGGATTCTGACCGGCTTCGTGAGCTACCCAACCCGATG